>JAPTUI010000349.1 GCA_028067895.1 Pseudomonadota bacterium
ATCTCCGCAGACGCGCCGACCGCGAGTCGTCGGGAATTTATCCGGGAACTGAACGCGGCCTTGCCCGAGGCACTGCTGGACATGACGCGCGGTGGTGTTAATTCCCCAGTAGCTCCGGTAGATTTGTCACAGGCCATTATTGGCCCCGGCATGGCCATATATAGTCAATACGCTGCCGTCCTCGAAGCCGACGGCAAACCCATGAGCGTGCGCACGGCACTACAACTTATCAATCGCTTCTTTGCCGAAGACGATTTCGACCACGACACCCAGTTCTGCCTGCATTGGTTCGAGGGGCAGGGCTGGGCTGAGGGTAAGTTCGGGGAGGCCGATGTGCTGGCCCGTGCCAAGGGTACCAGTGTCGGGGGTCTGCAGACATCCGGGGTCGTCGAGAGTGGCGCTGGCAAATTGCGTCTTCTGCGCTGGACCGAGCTTCGCCCGGATTGGGCGCCTGAGACGGATACTCGCATACCGGTCTGGGAGGCGCTGCACCAGCTGATCCGCGCCCTCAATCAGGACAGCGAGTCCGCTGCAGGGAGTCTCCTCGCGCGCATGCCTGCCCGTGCCGAATCGATGCGGGCGCTCGCTTATCGCCTCTACACCCTTTGTGAACGCCAAGGATGGGCTGAAGAGGCGCGAGCTTATAACGAATTAATCGCGGCCTGGCCGAGTATCGAAAAGGTATCAACAGCTGAGGGTGTTGTCGGTGCGCAGGCGCAACTGGATCTCTGATTGAGGGGATGAATATGAATCTCAAACCATGGCGTGAAGTCGCCGTTCCGCATGAGGATGTCCTGAAGGGGACGTTCCAGCAAGCCGAGTTTGCGGCCGACCTCTCGCGCGTCCATGACGGGACGGCAACGCCTGAGTACCAGAACCCAGCGCTGTTCTTTCAGCGTACCTTCATCACCGAGGGCATGCGCCTGCTGCTGGACTCCGTGGTCAAGCGCTTGTCGGGCCAGGGCGGTGATCCGGTCATCCAATTGCAAACGGCCTTCGGTGGCGGTAAGACGCACACGATGCTGGCGGTCTACCACCTCGCCAAAGGAGAGGCCGCAGTCAGTGATTTACCGGGCATCCCTCCGATTCTGGATGCGGCAGGAGTGACGGAATTGCCGCACGCACGGTTGGCTGTGCTGGACGGAGTTAAGTCATCGCCCAACCAACCGGTGACGCGCGAGGGGCAGATCATTCGCACCCTGTGGGGCGATCTTGCGTGGCAGTTGGGGGAGGCGGAGGGCTACGCCCTGGTGGCCGACGCCGATGCCTCCGGCACTTCGCCCGGCAAGGCGGTACTGGAGACCTTGCTCCGCCGCTATGCTCCGTGCGTGATTCTGATCGATGAGCTGGTGGCCTATGTGCGCCAGTTTGAGGAAGGAAAGACCCTGACCGGGGGCAGTTTCGATTCGAACCTAAGTTTCGTGCAGGCGCTGACGGAGGCCCTCAAGGCCGTACCGACGGCCGTCCTGTTGGTGTCGTTGCCGGAGTCGGATAAGGAGGCCGGCAGCGAACGGGGTATGAAGGCGCTGGCCTCTTTAGCGCATTACTTTGGTCGTATCCAAGCGCTGTGGAAGCCGGTCGGTACAGAGGAGGCGTTCGAGATCGTCCGCCGGCGTCTCTTTGCGCGCATCAACGACAAAGCGGCCGCCGAATCGGTGTGCCGCGCGTTTGCTGACACCTATACGGCCCATAGCGAGGACTTCCCACACGAGACGCAGGAGAGCCGTTATTTCGAGCGTCTGATGCATGCCTATCCGATCCACCCGGAAGTGTTCGATCGCCTGTATGAGGACTGGTCATCGCTCGATAGCTTCCAGCGGACTCGGGGTGTCCTGAAGTTGATGGCGAAAGTCATCCACCGACTGTGGAAGGATAACGACAAAGACCCGCTGATTATGCCCGGTAGCTTCCCGCTTGCCGATGCCGACACGCGCAATGAGTTGCTCTACTACCTGCCCCAGGGTTGGGACCCAGTGGTCGAGCGGGATGTCGATGGCGAGCGCGCCGAGACCACCGAGATCGAGAACCGCGACCCCCGCCTGGGGAGTGTGCAGGCATGCCGCCGCTCGGCCCGGACGATCTTTCTGGGGAGCGCGCCGAGCACGGCGAATCAGGTCGTCCGGGGCGTTGAACGGGAGCGCGTCCTATTAGGCGCCGTCATGCCGGAGCAACAGGTCGGTATCTATAAGGATGCCCTGCGTCGCTTAGGCGACCGCCTTCATTATTTGAATAGCGGCAGTAATCGGTTCTGGTTTGATACCCGCCCGAACCTGCGCCGCGAGATGGAGGAACGCAAACGCCGCTTCCAGGACAAAGAGGACGTGTTCCCCGCCATTCGGGATAGTGTGCAGAAGGCCCTCGCTGGTGGCGTGTTCGGGGGCATCCATATCTTCACGACGAGCGGCGACGTCCCGGACGACTGGCAACTGCGTCTGGTGGTGCTGCCGCCCGACGCCGCGTTCAGCCGTAGCGGTGAAAGTCGTGCTCTCGTGCGCGCCACCGAGATTTTAAAGACGCGTGGTGACCAGCCGCGCTTTAAACAGAATCGCTTGATCTTTCTGGCGGCCGCCGATGATACCGTGAGCCGCCTGAGGGATCAGGTGCGATCCACCCTGGCGTGGCGCTCTATTGTGAGTGATATCAAAGAGACGAAGCTCAATCTCGATCAGATCCAGGCGCGCCAGGCCAGCAAGACCTTTGATGAGGCGAACGATGCGCTGCGCCGCATGATTCGGGAGACCTATAAGTGGATCATAACCCCCATGCAAGAAGCCTATCCTGGCAAGGGGCTGTCCGAAATCCGGTGGGAGTCTTTTCCGATCAATGCGGGGGCACCCAACCTCACCCAAGAAATCGAACGAGTATTGAGGGAGAACGAGCTCTTGATCACCGAGTGGGCACCGATCCACTTGGCGAAAGTCTTAAAGGATTGGTTCTGGAAGGACGGCGTCAAGGAGACCAATGCACTGAATGTGTGGCAGCAGAGCTGCCAGCAGCTGTACCTGCCGCGCCTGAAAGACGATACGGTCTTTCGCCATACACTGCGCGGCGGGGCGGAGAGCCAGGACTTTTTCGGTTTTGCACAAGGCAAAGACGCGGATCGCTACCTCGGATTCACGTTCGGAAAGCCCACCTCGCAGGTTTTGGATGCGCACCTGCTCCTGATCGAGCCCATGACCGCAGCGGCTTATGCCGCAGCACAGAAGGCTGCCGACGCGGGCGATCAATTGAACCCAACGGAGCCGATTACCAGTTCCGCCGACAACGCGCTTCACATTGAGGAGTCCGGAAAGGCGGTCTACACAAGTGGCCAAACCGCGTCGCAAACATTGAAGACGCAGTTCTATGGCAGTATCGAGTTGGAGGCGATTCAAGCCAAAAAGCAGTTTGCCGATGTGGTCGATGAGGTTATCCTATACTTCACATCGCGTGCCGGCGTGAAGGTCAAGATTACGGTGGATATTCAGGCGGAGGCAACTGCCGGATTTGACGAAGGAGTACAGCGTACCGTGAGGGAGAACTCCAAGGCGCTACGATTCAAGAACGCTGAATTCGAAGAGGAGGGTGACTGATATGGCAAGCCCGATACGAGCACTATCATCTCCAATGTGGTCCGACCTTGCACGATATTCTGCTGGAGGCTTGGGACTACGTGGTGAGCCGTCAATTGGCCATTGAGTGCCAGGAACGGTCAATCAAAGTGAGGGCTATCATGGTCTGTTACTTGGCCTTATGTGAAGCTTCACATAAGGCCGATAAAGTGCCGGTCGATCGCACAGTTTTATTCGGCAGGTTGTCGGCCTTTGCTGACGTTAGAAAACCAGCCAGCGAAAGCCAGGTAACTGGTGGTCAGCAGACGTTGATGCCAGCGAGTTGTTGTAGCACCGCCAAATCAATGAGAAATCAATCGTTCTTGCTACTCTGCCTGACCTGTGGAATCATCCGATGGGCTGTGCAATCGCTCGCACGAAGTATTCATCGCGCTAGGCTTTGGACGGCCTTCCCCGACTAGCGATACAATAAAATTTTTGGTGGATTGCGTGAATGGACCAAGCCAGAAGGGAGTTTCAAGTCCGATTTCCACCGGTGGTGAGGGCGTATTCTTCGAGCAACACGTCGCAGCGTACTGGCTAGCTCAGCTGCTCGTCCGTAGCATCCCGCCGATCCTGACAGATGCCAGCGTTACCGAAGTCCATTTCCAGACCGAGCATCTCGGCTTCAATACGGACGACGTCCTAGTCGTCTGCGCACGCGCAGGCACGGCGACTGCACGACTCGTCGGGCAGGTGAAGCGCAGCTTCACCATCAGTGCTGCCGACGAGGAATGCAAGAAGGCCATTGGCGATTTCTGGAACGATTTCAAGAAGGCCGATCCTTTCAATGCCCAGCACGACCGCCTTGTTCTAATGACGCTGCGCGGCACGAACACGCTCCTCGAGAATTTCGTCGGGCTGCTCGACTGCGCCAGAGGCGCGGCTGACGGAGAGGACTTCGAAAGGCGGCTGTCCCTCGCCGGTTTTATCTCGAAGAAGTCCGTCCATCAGTGCAACGAGCTTTGCGAGATCGTCAGCAAACTGGAAGGGACGCCCGTCGCCGCCAAAGACCTGTGGCCCTTCCTGCGCGTGCTGCACGTCCTGAGCCTCGACCTGCACACCTCCACGCGCCAGACCGAGGCGCACATCAGGACGCTTCTCGCTCTCAAGTCAATCGATCCGGATCCTTTTGCGAGCGCGAAGACCGCGTGGGACGCCCTTCTGACCTTCGCGAGCGAGGCCGGAACGGCCGCGCGGAGCCTGACGCGCGCCGACCTTCCACCCACCCTCGTCCAGACGTACGGCGAGGTGGGCGCAAACGAACAGCGCGTACTGACGGCACTGAAGAACCACACTGACTTCGTGCTCCGGAAGATCCGCACCACGATCGGAGCTGCCTTCCATCTGCGACGCCCCGGCATCGTCCAAAAGGTACTTGCGGCCATCGAGGCGAAGCAAGTTGTCTTGATAACGGGGCCAGCCGGCAGCGGCAAATCCGTTATCGCCAAGGAAGCGGTGACGTTTCTCTCCCACGAATTCTTCGCCTTCGGATTCCGGGTAGAGGAATTCGCCGTCGCTCACATCGACGAAACACTCCATAACAGCCAGATTCCGGCGCGAGCCACCGAGCTTCAGGCCATCCTCGGCGCGCAGGGCCGCAAGGTCCTCGTGATCGAGAGCGTCGAACGCCTGCTCGAAAAGCCGACGCGCGACGCGTTCAGCGATCTCATGGCGCTTGCCCAGGGCGACGACGGCTTCGGTATCCTCATCACCTGCCGCGATTATTCCGTGGAGCAGGTGCAGGCTAGCTTTCTCCAGGCGGCGGGGATTGATCACGCGGTCATCGAAGTTCCGCCGCTTGACGACACCGAATTGCAGGAGATCCAGGCTGCCTTTCCGTCGCTGGCAGTGCCGCTTGCCAACCCCGCCCTGCGCAAGATCCTGCGCAATCCGTACTTCATTGACAAGGCATTGCAGATTCCATGGGATGCGGGACGTGCGCTTCCGGAGAACGAGCGCGATTTCCGCGCCGTCTTCTGGCGGCAGATCGTGCGCGCGAACCACAATCTGGCCGACGGCATGCCGCGCCTGCGCGAAGAGGCGTTGCAGGAGCTGGCGGTCCGCAGGGCGCGCGCACTCTCAGATTACGTGCCTGCCACGGGACTCAACGCTGCCGCCATCGCCCTCCTGAAACAGGATTCCCTCGTTGTCTCGCCGGAAAGCAATGCTTTGCTCGTGGCGACAGCGCACGACGTCCTCGAGGACTGGGCCATCCTGCAATGGATCGAGGAACAGCACCTCACGGATGAGACCACGTTGAAGGCCTTGTCCTCAGCGATAGGGCCGCATCCTGCGGTCCGCCGCTCTTACCGGAAGTGGGTTGCCGAACTGGTCGACCGTGACGCGCCCGCAGCGGACCGGCTGTTCAGCGCGGCCATCGCCCAGGCTGACGTGCCAGCCCAGTTCCGCGACGATACGCTGGTGTCGCTGCTGAAGGCGCCGTCGGCGTCAGAATTCCTGGCGCGGCACGAGGCCGAGCTGCTCGCCCACCACCGGGCCATCCTCAAGCGGGTTATCCACCTCCTGCGCGTCGCCTGTATGACGTCGCCCGCGTGGTTTGCCGACGTGCGCGGCCACAGCTCCATCCTGAGCGTGCCGGACGGCGCGGTCTGGGCAACCGTCGTGGCACTGGTCCACCGCAACATCGACAGTTTCGGACCGGAAGACGCACCGCTGCTTCTCGCATTGATCGAGGATGCCGTGCGCGGCGTCAGTTGCTGGGCACCGGACATCGACGGGGCCGAACATGTCGCCGGCATTGCCCATTGGCTCCTCCCACGCTTTGACCACTACAGGGGCGGAGACGCGCGCAAACGCATTCTGAAGGTGATTGCGAAGATCCCGAAGGCCGACCCCGTGCGCTTCGAATCCGTCCTGCGCGGGCAGATCAGGGAAGGACGCCGCCGCGATCCCGTCGCCGAGGAGTTCCGCGACATCCTCCTTGCGGGCCTCGACGGTGCGCCCGCCGCGCGCGACCTGCCGGACCTCTTGATCTCCGTCGCACTGGATGCCTTCCTCGCGACGGACGAGTATCTGCGCGAGGAACCCTACGGCCGCTCGTCCATCGACGTTGACCTTTACTTCGGTATCAAGGAACGCCTGCGCCACGATTTTTTCCCTGCCAGTGCCTTCCGCGGTCCGTGGATCAACCTGCTCACGAACCACCCGAGAAAGGGGTTTGAGTTCCTGATCCAGGTCTTCAATCACAGTGCCGAGTGGTACGCGCATTCGCGTGTCCGTGACCGCCTCGAACCCGCCTGGGAAGTCGACCTCACGTTTGCAAACGGGACCACGCGAAAGCAGTGGGTGAACCCGCGCCTCTGGGGCCTGTACCGCGGTATGACCGTCGGGCCTTATGTGCTCCAGTCGCTGCTGATGGCTTTCGAGAAATGGCTGCTCGATTACGCCAAGTCCCATC
>JAPTUI010000244.1 GCA_028067895.1 Pseudomonadota bacterium
TCCGATCTTCGGGATCGGCGTCGATGGCGTCGACGACTTCGATGGACTCACGGTACGTGTGCATGTCCGCGGCGAATTTTAGCCCGGCCATGACCCGCTGGCGCAGACATCGGGCGAGCGCGGTGTCCGGGGCCAGTCCGTAGATATGCACCGCTCGACTCGCCCACCGTCCCTGCAGACCGAATTGCCCCCAGCGCAACGAGCCCTGCGGCGCGCTGAACAGGCGACGCACCTGGCCGAGCGTGAGTCGGCGCAGCGGATTGCCGGCCGGAACGAGCACGGCCAGGGGGCCGGACAGCGCCCGCGGATCGAGCGAGTCGTGTGCGATCGGGATGCCGATCGGCGCATCGCCGACGACGCGACGGTAGTGCGCCAGCGCACTCGGCAGAAAGGGGGCGCCCATGGGCGCGAACAGACTTCGGTCCGCGGCGAGCGCCGCGGGCGCCGTGCGCGTTCCGTTCAGTCTGAGGGCAAAGTGTATGTGCGGGTGCGCACGCTCGAACAGCCGGTCGAGCGCGATCAGCATCTGGCGCATGTCGTTGTAGCCGACGATCGAGATTGCGCCGCTGCGTGTCAGGTAAGGAGCAGGGACCGGGCGGTGCATCAGGTGCGCGAGTTGGCCCTGCGCGCGGCGCAGCTGGAGCGCCGTCAGCGGCAGAAACCCTTCGGCGGAGCGTGCGACCTGACGCTGCCCGGCGGTGCTCAGGACATACTCCAGGAACGCGCCGATGCGTGCCGGCACGCGTTGGCCGGGCGCGACGTTGAGCAGGAAATAGATGCGTCGGCTGAGCGGGTATCGTCGGGATGCGACATTCGCGAGCGTACCGCGGCGCCAGCGCTGCCCCGCACGTGCTGCCAGCGGCACCGTCCGCACGCCCGGCAGCGCGTAGCCGAAGCCGCTGTAGCCGATCCCGTCCGGATCGTTCGCGACGCCGCGTACGATCGCCTGCAGCGCGCTCTCGCCCGGACGATCGACCTGCACGCGCAGGTCGGCGCGAAATGCCGCGCCGTGCAGCACCCGGTGCTCGAGGTAATTGACGATGCCCGGCGGGTTGCCGCTCGCTCGGCGCGGCATCATCCCGTACAGATGGATGGGTCGCTCGGCCCAACGGCCGCGCAACCCGAGCTGCCCCCAGGTGCGCAGCGCTCCGTGCGCACGCCGGCCGGTGAAGAGGGCTTTGAGCTGCGCGAGCGTCAGGCCAGGGAGCGGATTGGCGGCGTTTACGTAGATTGCGATCGCATGCGTGCCGCCTCGTGTGTCATAGCTGCCGTCGGCCACGTTCAGGAGCGTCGGTGCATAGCCGAACCGGCGCTCGAATGCGCGCATCTCGGACGGAAACGGTTCGCGCACGAAATCCGCCAGGTCTGCGCGGCCCGCGAGCAGCCGCTGGAAGCCGCCGGCGGCCAGAGTGACGTGCAGGTCCGTGCTCACCCGCACCCACGGGTGCTGGTGTTCGAACGCCTGGCCCCAAGCTCGCACCAGCGGCCCCATGGTGCTGCCACCGGCGCAGCGTACCGTGCCGCGCAGCCGGGGTACCGCGGCCCTCGTCGGCAACGCCCCGAGGAGCGCTCCTGGAATCAGGGCGAACGCGGTCAGCAACACGCGGCGCAGCGAATTCATCGGGGCTCCGGCGGTTCAGCGGGTGGACCGAGCAGCGCGTACCGCCGGCCCTGGGGGAGATGGTATCGGTGCACGATGCGCGCGACCGCAGCGCGCTGCAGGCGCCCGGCCATCCCGTCTCCGGGCGCTCGTGCGGCACCCACCGCGTGCAACAGCGGCGTGAACGGGCCGGTGGCATGCCCCGGAAGCAGGACCAGGATGCGCGCACCGGATCCTTGGGTGCGAAACCAGTGCTGAACTGCGGCGGCAGCGGCGGGCGCGGGAACGTCGAGCCGTGTGAAGCGGGTCCGCAGACCGCGATCGAGCATCGCCACGGTCGTCTCGTCCGGGTTCAGCAGCGCAAAGGGCTCGTGCAGCGTGGCGGCGTGGATGCGCCGCGCCAGCGCCGACAAATCCTGCCAGCGGTCGATCAGGGGGAAGACCGCAAGGGCGCTGAGACAGAAGGCCGCGGCGTAAGCGGCGTAGTTCCAGGTGACACTCATGAGCGCCTCGGCCTCCCGTTGCGCACGCGCCGCGCGGCGCAACGCCACGACCATGCAGGTTGCCGCCGCGCCGGCCCAGACCAGATCCAGGGCTGCAGTGAGCGGTGCGGCGCGCTGCACCAGCGCGACGGCGATGGCGAGCGCCGCAAACACGCTGCCGGCGAGGGCGACGGTCCAGCGCGTCCAGCGCAGCGCACCGTGGGGGGCGACACCGAGTCGGTGGCATTCGCCGGCCCACAGAGCGATGAGCAGGCTGGCGCCGAGCAGCGCCGGTGCTGCGTACACGTCACGGGCCGTGGCAGCCAACGACAGCAGGATCAGCCACGGCAATGTAGCCGATACGGCGAAGCGCCAGGCCGTGCCCTGCGGTCCCGACCGGCGCACGCCGCGCCAGGCGAACAGTGCCGCGGCGACCGCGAGCGCCGTCCAGGGCAGCAGGTACACCGGCAGCTGCAGGAAATACTTCCCGAAGGTGTTGTGATGCGCCTCGGTGTAGCGGTAGGCCGGCGGCGCGGTCACCGTCATGAAGCGGCCGACCAGGTTGTACCAGAACAAAACGCGCAGCGCGTGCGCACCGCGCGCGGTGTGTGCCACGGCGAGCAGCCATGGGCCGATGATGATCGCCTGCAGGGCAAAGCCCGCATACAGCTGCGCGCGCGCGAGCTCCTTCCAGCGGCGCTCCCAGGCGATGAGCGTCAGCAGCGTCAGGCCCGGCACCAGCCAGCCAACCGCGCTCTTGGCCATGAAGCCGGCTGCGGCGCCGACGTGCATCAGCAAGTAGCCGCCAAGTTTGCCCCGTCCGCTCGGCGCACGGTACCCCAGGTACGCGCCGAGCAACGCGACGGCGCAGGCGGCCAGCAGCGGCGCATCCGGCGCGAGCCACATGGAGACCCGATACGCGGTGATTGCGCTGCCCGCCACCAGAGCCGCCACGACGGCAGCCGGGAAGCCATCGAGCGCCCATCCCAGCGCCCCCATCGCCAGCGCCAGTATCAGGGCGTAGAGGAGATTCGGCACGCGCAGCGCCGCGGCATGGTCGCCGAAGGCACGCAGGCTCAGTGCCGCCGCCCAGTACGTCAGCGGCGGCTTCTCAAGGAAGGGCCGTGCGGCCAGGTGAGGCAGGACCCAATGGCGCTGAGCGGCCATGCGCCAGGCGATGTCGGCCACCCGCGGCTCATCAGGCGTCCACAAGTGCCGCCCGAGCGTTCCGATGATCCACATTGGCGAGAGCGCGAGCAGCACCGGGGCGATCCAGCGGGTCGATCCGGGTTTCGATGGTGACGGCGGCATGCGCACCGATTATGCACTCGGGCGCGCGCCGCCTCATGGCACTCTCTCGGCTTGCGATGGCGCGAAGCAGACCCGGCCGCGCCCGGACTGCTTCGCGGTGTACATGGCTGCATCTGCTCGGTGCATGAGCGCGGCCGGGGAGTCCGCCGCGGTGCGCGCCTGTGCCACACCGATGCTTGCACCGATCTGCACCTGCGTGCCGCCCTCCAGGCGCAGCGGAACGGTGAGTCTTGCGATGATGCCGTCGGCGATTTCTCCGGCGCGGTGTACATGTCCGGCGCCGAGCAGCACGGCGACGAATTCATCACCGCCGATCCGCGCCACGAGATCACCGGCGCGCACCGCCGACTCGATGAGACGCCCGACTGCGCGCAGCACTTCGTCGCCGGCCGCGTGCCCCAGCGTGTCGTTGACCTCCTTGAACTCGTCGAGGTCGATGGCCAGCAGCGCCAGCGTGTCGTGCGCCGTGCCGGCGCCGATTAGCCGCGTCAGCGCCTCGTCGAGACCGCGGCGATTGAGCAGCCCGGTGAGCGGATCGTGCATGGCGAGCGCCTCGGCGGCGGCCACCGAGCGCTTCCGCTCGGTGATGTCGTGCACGACCCCGAGCAGCTGGTCGGGGCCGAGCGGATTGATCGACAGCTCGATCCACCGGCCGCTCGCTGCGCCGTTCGAGAGCAGCTCGAGATCGGCTTCGTACGACTGCGCGCCGAGCAGCGCGCAGCGCAACATGTTCTCGATCTGCAGCGTGCGCTGCGCGAGCGGCGGCAGCCTGCTCAATGGCTCGCCCGCGCACGGTTCGCTCTCGAGCGCCAGCAGGCGCACGAACGCAGGGTTCCAGGACTGCAGCGCACCCTGCGCATCCATGATGAACATGCCGAGCTCGGTCTGGTTCAGCACCAGACGCAGCTTGCGGTCGGACAGCTCGTGCTGAATGCGCAGCGTGCGCTCGGCCGACACCAGCGCATCGAGGTGGCCGAGCAGGGCATTGACGTCGGCGACCAGTTGGCCGATCTCGTCTGATTCGTTGCCGCTCGGAACCCGCAGCGCAGGGCTGGCGCTCGTGCGCGGTCGGTGCAGCTCGATGGACAGTCGCTTGATCGGATCCGTGACGAGGAGAAAGACCACGAGCGCGGTCCCGGCGGAGATCACCAGCACTTCTGCGGCGAGAATGGCCAGCACAACGCGCGTGTAGCCCCAGGCTCGAGCGCGTAGATGCACCCGCGAAAGATACAGCGTGATCGTGCCGACGGTGCTGCGCGCGTCGAACGGAGAGTGAATGGCCTGCACGATCCTGCTGAGGTGTCCCTGCGGCGCTGCGGTCGCGCCCCGAAACGTCTGATACAGAACTGTGCCGCCGGCGCTGATGCGTACGCCACCGACGGCGTGCGTTTTCATCAGACCGGTGGCGATTTCGCGCGCCAGCGTCTGATCGTGAAGATAACAGGCGATCCTGGCGGTGTTCTCCACAGTGGCCACGAGTTGCTGCAGCTGACTGACGAGCCGCGCATCTTCGTGACGCTCGACGAGGTGCGCAGAGGCCAGCGCAAAGGCGAGACCGAGCAGCAGCGCCAGCGCGAAGATGAGGGTCGTGGCGCGCAGCACCAGACTGCGCGGCGCGGTGCGGGCGGCCAGACGCCGCAGCGTTTCAATGGGGGTCCAGGTCAAGGACGATTCTCACGCGAGGGGAGATCGCCGAGCGCGGTACGTAGGCGATGGCATTCGGATTGTCGGCCACCAGCTGCACGGCCGCGCGCGCACTCTGGACCCGATAGGGTGGACTCGCCTGTCCGGAGAACACCAGGCGCGCCCAGTACGAGCTCACTTGCGCGATGCTCCAGTGCACGAGGTATCCGTAGAACTGCGCGCGCGCAGCGCCGCCGGACAGGTCGATGGGCAGCGCTGGTGCGCCGGTGGGCAATTGGCGCAGTCGGCCCATGAAGATATCGGTGACCTGACTGCGTGTCAGGTGCGCCACATGAGCGGCTGGATTGACGATGACCACCAGATCCTGCCCGGTCGCAGTCCTGGCACGGGCCGCCGCGCCCAGTGCGTTCGGTAGCGCGGGGAGCATCAGCAGCATGACGGGCAGGAGGCGCATGGCGTCAGAAGGCGAAGTCGACGGCCAGACTCACGACTGTCATCGAATCGCGGTTTGGCGGCGGGACGTTGGCATCGAAGATCAGCGCACTGTGCGCGAGCCACACGTGATCGAGTTGAACCTTGACGTCCATGTGCGGTGCGAAATCATAGCGCGCGCCGAGTGACAGATCGCGTTGCGTGGTCTGAAAGAACGTCTGTGCCTGCGCGGCGCCGGCGATCAGCGGGGCGAACACGGGCGATGACGGCAGGCCCGTCGGTCGCGCCCGGCCGAAGTTCTTAGCGACGGAAAACACGGCAAACGGCGTGAGCTTTTCGACCCGCCAGCCGAGCAGCACGTAGCCGGTATTCTCGTTCGGGCCGACCGGATTGTGCGAATCGAAGCGCACCAGTACCGCCGTCGCACGCAGGTGGCTGCCGGTATAGTTGGTGCCGGCCTCGATGGCGTAGGTGTTTTGCGGTGTGCGCTGCAGTGAGCCGGCGAGCAGCACGGCCTGCGGGACGGCGGTCGCCTCGAGTCCTGCGACGAGACCCGCGAGCGGCGCCGCGCTGCGCTGCGAGAGGCGCACCGCGGCGAGGCGGGTCTCCCAGTTGCCCTTGAGATAGTCGGCAGACAGGCCGAACATGTTGTTGTTGCTGAAGTCGACGATGCCACCGTCGGCAGTCGCAAAGCGGAAGGGGATCTGGCCGCCGAACGCACGCAGCCGGATCACCGCGGCACCGAGCGCCCGGGAGTAGGTGACGTCGGCGCCGTCGAAGTCGGCGTTGGCGAGGATTCCGTAGACTTCCGGCGGCGGGCGCACCGTGAGATAGGCGTAGCCTACATCGAGCGCATCGCCGAGCAGATAAATGCTCAGGCCCATGCGCCCGGCGCGCAGCATCCAGGCCGGGCTCGGCTCGTAGCGCAGGAAGGCGCGCGAGAGGCGCGGCCGCCAGCGGCCGCTGGCGTCACGTCGCGCGACGCTCTGAACCTCGGCGCTCAGTCCGAAGTCCGTCTCGCCGGTCAGTTGTGCACCGAGCACTGAGTCGGTACCGAAGTCGACCTCGCCAGCGCGTGCTCCGCGCCCCTGGCCGATGTCGCGGCGGAACGCGAGGCCACGGCTGTTCTGGTAGACGGCACCCAGGGTGCCGAAGGCGTTCCAGTGCAGTGCCGCGGTGTCCAGAGTGTCTGCGTGAGCGCCGCCCCCTGCGGCCAGCAGCAGCGCACACAGCATCCCGATCTTCCGGACGCTGCGGCGGTGCGGGCTCGGTCTCAATGCAAGGGGCCCCGGCACGACAGTGACTCCGGGGTGCCCCCCTTAGGGGCGGTACCACTCATGGCCGCAGGATAAGTTCAACGTCCGCCCGGGGTCTGAGACGTCCTTCTCGTTTGGCCGGTGCCTGGCCCGGCCGGGTGCGGTGCCATTTGCCCGGTTATGCAAAGATAGTCGCTTCCACCCGCCCGAAGCACCGCCATGACGACCCGAGCCGATGGCCGTTTCATCGAGACGCGCCTGACAGACCTCAAGCTGCAGCGA
>JAPTUI010000094.1 GCA_028067895.1 Pseudomonadota bacterium
TATGCGTCTCATGATTTCGGTTCCTCAGCAGAATCTGTGGGTGAGTTCTGGCTCGGGTAGCGCGCCAAGTTTATGATACAACATGATTTTTATTGCTCTGTAGGTGCGAAAGCCGTAGGATTTTCTGAGGTTCGCTTTCAGACGGTTGTTCAGCCCCTCGACGGCGCCGAGGGAGACCTGTTCGCGAGCCTCGAACCAGTTGAGGATGAGGGGCTTGTGGTCACGCAGCATGCGGGCGACCTTCTTCATCGGCTCGAGGCGCGAGCGCATCGCGGCCGTGCACCACTGCTCGAGGAACTTGCCGGCCCAGGCCGCCGAGGCGTACTCCCAGAAGAAGTGGAACTGCTCCTTGAGCAGGTAAGCGCGCACGGTGCGCAGGTTGCAGGCGAGCAGCTCTTTGAGTTTGACGGTCTGCTTGGCGGTGAGGTTCTCCACGCGCTTGAGCAGACACCAGCGCGAATGCTTCAACACGACGGAGCTCTTGCTCAGGCGGTTGTGCGCCCGGACCTGGCGGGTCTCCTTGGCGCGCACCTCGTCGATCGCCTGGTTCATCTTCGCGGCGATGTGATAGCGATCGAGGACGTTCAACGCCCCCGAGGCCCGCTCGGCGATCACGTTCAGGTACGGCTGCCACATGTCCGAGCAGATGAAGCGGATCTGGGCGCTGCGCTCGGGGCCGAGCCACAGGAAGAACTTGCGCAGGCTGGTCTCCTCGCGGTTCTCGGCGACGAACAGCAGCCGCTTCATCCCCTCGTTGATCTGGTAGACGAGGGTCAGGAAGCGACCCTTGCGCCAGTGGATCTCGTCGACCCCGGTGGCCGTGATGCCCTCGAGGTCCATCCGGGCTCGGCCCCAATCGACCGCCATTTCCACCGAGCGGAACACGCTCTGCCAGCTGGTCTTGAAGGTGCGCGAGACATCTTGCCAGGACAGCAGCTTCGCCCAAGAGGCCAGGAACCACGCGAAGCTCGCCGTCAGGGGGCGCTTGCCGAGCGCCCAGGGCAGATGCTCGACCACGATCCCGTGCTCGCGGCAGCGCACCCGCCGCGGCGCATAGCGGAAGAACGTCGGGATGCCCCACAGCGGCACGAACTGAAAGTGCCGCTCGCAGAGCCGATCGTAGCCGGGGGCCGGCTTGTGGCAGTGCGAGCAGGCGCCCCGGGAGCCCTCCCGGGGGCGCAGCTTGATCTCGATCCGCCCGCCACGTCCCTCGATCAGTCGGCTCGACTCGTAGACGAACCCCTTCAACCGCTCGACGCGGTTCAGCAGCGTCTTCAACCCCAGATGCATCGCGGGCTCCGTTCAGGGAAACTCTCACCATGGGAATTTTCCGTCGCACCGTCAAGCCTGAGAACGGGCCGCCCGCCAAGGCTCGCAAATGCCCCAAATGCGCCAGCACCTCGCTCAAGCGCGTCTTGGCCACCCACCCCGTGCACCTCACCGGGGAACTCGCCGGCCGCCGGCTCGACATCTACCGCGTCGAGATGGACAAATGCCGCCACTGCGGTACCCTTACCCCGACCAAAGAGGGCAAGGCAAAGATCAAACGCTGCACCAAGACCGGCATCGAATTCTTCCGCCAACACCTGCGCTGACCGGCCCCCACACTCGAGGTCCTTCCCGCATGCGCGTCTCCCGGACGCGCTCCTTGGCACATCCGTGTGCCAAGGCTGCACTACGTCAAAAGCCAACAATTTCACCCACAAATTCTGCGGACGAACCCTAAATTCAATCCGAACGGCAACACCAATACGGTCGAGGGCGACGTCGGTTACGGTGACGCCACCAATATCTATACCGGCGGCCTGGTGGCGAGCGGCAGCAATACGGTGCCGTACTGGAGTGCCTACGGACCGAATGCGGTCGCCTCGGGCTCCGGCGTGGTCGCCTCGCCGAATTACCTCGGTTTGAATCCGTACATCATCGGCTCGCACATTTTGCCGCTGACGACCAATCAAAATGCGGATCAGATCAACGAAGGGACGATTCGCGCGACATGGACGCCGGGAGACAGCACCAAATTGACCTTTGGTGCTCAGTTCCTCGATGACGATTGGAACACCAAGACATTTAACACTTTCCAGAATAACTACTGGGAGCTGTGGTCAGGCTACGGTCCTGCTTCCGGCAATACTCAGGGCGTCACCGTTCCGTCATCATTGTTTACCGTGCTGAATACGGGCACCTGGATGCCGGGTTACAGCGGCAACGGCAATTTGCCGAATCAGTTCCTCTACTACAATCCGTGGTCGCTGCTGAGCTACCTGGAGACGCAGCCGATCGACTCTCGGTGGAGTCCGACCGCGGGCTA
The DNA here is from genome assembly GCA_028067895.1 of Pseudomonadota bacterium. Lineage (GTDB taxonomy): Bacteria > Pseudomonadota > Gammaproteobacteria > Steroidobacterales > Steroidobacteraceae > 13-2-20CM-66-19. The sequence continues at coordinate 2,312 of JAPTUI010000094.1, forward strand.
CCCGCGCTATACCGGCGGCGTTCCCACGCAGGTTCTGTCGCCGAACTCGGTGCAGCACGTGGCGCGTATGAATTACTCGCCGTTCGTGCAGGTCAGCCACAATTTCCGGGTTTACGGGATGAAGCTGATGACCCGCCTCGGCATGCGCTACCAGCGTACCGAGGAGGTAATTGGCGGCCTGTCCGCACCGTTGACCTCGGTCGCCTGGCAGGGTGCGGCGGATCCGACGCAGTACGTCTTTGCGGTGGGCTCGCCGCAGTGGACGCAGACCTCGCTGTCATATGGATACTTCCTGCCGTCGCTCGACCTCGCGCTGTGGCCGACGCATGACCTGGAGACGGCGTTCGACTTTTCGCGCACGGAATCGGCGCCGCCGAACGGCCAGATCATTCCGAATACCAGTTTCGGTGGTTTGGTGAACGCGCTGACGGCGACCGGTAACAATCCGTACCTGAAGCCGTATCTGTCGAACAACTTCGACTTCCGCCTGACGTGGTACTACAAGCACGGTGACTACGCGGAACTGCACCCGTTCTACAAGCAGGTGTCGAATTTCCCGACGTCCAGCGTGCAGAACGTCACGGTACCGATCAACGATCCGGCCCCGTGCTCCTACAACCAGAACGGCCACATCCTGTTCACCGACGCCAACTGCGGCAAGCCGATGGTGTTCGCGGAGACTACTTACTCCAATAAGCTGTCGGCGGACGTGACCGGTGTGTCGGCGACCTGGCAGCAGCTGCTGCCGTACGGCTTCGGCATCCTGGTCAATGGCACGTGGATGCACAGCAATGCGAACTTCGACAATTACAATCTGACTGCAAATCAGTTCGCGCTGACCGGTGTCGGTAACTCTGTCAACGGGACGCTGTTCTATCAGAAGGGCAAGTGGCAGGCGCGCATGACGGTAAACTGGCAGGGCAAGCTGCTGCTCGGTCTCGGTCAGCAGAACGACAACAGTGCGTTCGGTGCCGAGCCGGTATACGAGGCGCCGTTCACGCAGCTGGACCTGTCGACCAATTACAAGATCGACAGCCACCTGAACGTGTACTTCACTGCGAACAACCTGTTGAACTCGATCTATCACACGTACGGACGGTTCTCCAACCAGACGTTGAACCTGATCGACTACGGGACTTCGCTCTCGTTCGGAGTTCGCGCCCAGTTCTGATCCCGTGAAACCGGTCCGCTCGGTGGTCATCGTCGGCGGAGGAACCGCCGGCTGGCTCACCGCAGGCATCATCGCCGCCCGCCTTCAACCTCGGATGAAGGCGGGCGGCTTCTCAGTCACGCTGGTCGAGTCGCCCGATATCCGCAGCATTGGTGTGGGCGAGGGAACCTGGCCGACGATGCGCTCGACCCTCGAGCGCATCGGTGTGTCCGAGACGGCGCTGTTTCGCGAGTGCGATGCGGCCTTCAAGCAGGGCGGGAAATTCGTTGGCTGGACCACCGGGGAGGCCGCAGATGCGTATCATCATCCATTGATGATCCCGCACGGCTTCTCGCGCGTGAATCTGGTGCCGCACTGGCTGACGGCGGGGCGCGCCGGGAGCTTCTGCGATTTCGTCACGCCGCAAGGGCGGCTGTGCGACCAGGGACTCGCGCCGAAGACGATCGCGCAGGGGGAGTACCGCTCGGCGGCGAATTACTCGTATCACCTGGACGCGGGCAAGTTTGGCCCGTTCCTGGCCAAGCACTGCATCGAGCAGCTGCGGGTCCGCCATGTCCTCGCGGACGTCACCGGCGTCAATCAGAGCGAGACGGGCGACATCACCAGCCTCGAGACGGCGCAGGCAGGCACCCTCGAGGGCGATCTGTTCGTCGATTGCAGCGGCTTTCGCGCGCTGTTGCTCGGCGAGACGTTGAAGGTGGACTTCAAGTCGTGCTCGGATGTCCTGCTGTGCGATACCGCGCTCGCCGTGCAGGTCCCGTACGATACGCCGGATCAGCCGATGGCATCGGAGACGATCGCCACGGCGCACGAGGCGGGTTGGACCTGGGACATCGCGTTGCCGACCCGGCGGGGAGTCGGACACGTCTATTCGAGCCGGCACGCGAGCGAAGAGGCCGCGCACGAGACGCTGCTGCGCTACATCGGGGCGCGCCATCGGGATCTGCCGGTGCGCAAGATTCCCATCCATTCGGGTCATCGGCAGGTGTTCTGGAAGAACAACTGCCTGGCCGTCGGGCTGGCGCAGGGGTTTCTCGAGCCGCTCGAGGCCTCGGCAATCGTCCTGGTGGAGCTCTCGGCAAAGCTGCTCGCCGAACAGATGCCGGCCTGCCGGGAGGTGATGGACATCGTTGCCCGGCGCTTCAACGAGGTGACCGCGTACCGCTGGGGCCGGATCATCGATTTCCTGAAGCTGCATTACGTGCTCACGCAGCGCACCGATACGGCGTTTTGGCGCGATAATGTCGATCCGGCGACCGTGCCGCAGCGGCTGCAGGATATGCTGACGCTGTGGAAATACCAATCGCCCTGGTTCTTCGACGAGCTTGATCGGCTGGAAGAGGTGTTCCCGGCGGCGAGTTATCAGTACGTGCTGTACGGCATGGGCTTTCGCACCGAGGTAGTGCCGGAGGAGCAGGCCGAGTCCGCCCCCTACGCTGCGCGGCTGGTCGAGGAGAACGTCCGCATGAGCGCCCAATTATGTGCGCAGCTGCCGAAGAATCGCGAGCTGTTGAACCGAATCTACCAGTACGGGCTGCAGCCCGTTTGATCTGATGCGTACCGCCTCATGACCAACATCGTACCGCTGAACAAAGAGAAATATCGCGATCTGAAGGTCGACGGACGGCCGTCGGCGGCGCACGGGGACAATCAGCACTTCGTGCAGGTGATCGTCGGGGAGTTCTCGCACCTGCTGGTGCACTATCCGATCCTCTTCGGCAAACATCGGGACACCGGGCAGTTCTTCTGCGGCGCGATGCTCGGGTTCGTCGAGGGTGAGAACCAGTTTCTCGACGACTGGCGCCGCGAGCCGGAGTTCTATCGGCCTTTGACTCTGCAGCGCGGGCCGTTCTACATCAACGGCCCGGAGCTCGCGATCGATCTGGAGGATCCTCGGGTCGGTGCCGAGAGTGGCCAGCCATTGTTCACCGAGCAGGGGCAGCCGAGCCGGTATCTGCAGCGGATCATCTGGGCGTTCCAGGATCTGCAGCCGGGTATCGAGCAGACCCGGATCTTCATCGCACGGCTGCTCGAGCTGAACCTCATCGAGCCGATCGACATCGAGGTCGAGTTCGAGGACGGCACGCTGCGCCACTGCGATGGCTTGTACACGATCAATCAGGATGCGCTCGCGCGGCTGGCTGATGTCGTGGTGGTAGAGCTGTTCCGGCGCGGCTACCTGGCGCTGATCCACATGATGATCAACTCGCTGAAGCAGGTGCGGGTGATGGCGCGGACAAAGAATGCGCGCCTGCTGAAGCAGACCGAAGGGCTCGTGGCCGTACCGAGCGCGATCGGCGAGTGACAGGGCGATCCGGGGACTTCGCTGAGTCAGCCGGTGCGCTGATTGGTTGCAGCGAGGTGACGCACAGAATCGCGCCAGAGGATCTTCGTGGCGATCTCGCGCGCGACCGGCAAGGTTGATCCGTAGCAGAGATTCAGTAGCCGATGTACCGCGTTGGTTGCGATCTCGGCCCAGGGTATGAGTACCGTGGTGAGCGGAGGAGCGGACACGGCCGAGAGGTCGATGTTGTCGTAGCCCATCACCGAGATGTCCTTCGGCACCGATACCCCGATCTGACTCAGATAGGAGAGTGCGCCGATCGCCATTTCATCATTGGCGCAGAACAGCGCCGTGAACGGGCGGTTCGTCTCGAGCAGTGTGCGCGTGCCGGAGCGGCCGCTCTCGGGCGTGAAAGTTCCATGGACGCGCGGCAGGGTCTCGACGTCGATGCCGTACTCGGTGAGCGTCTCGTAGAACCCACGCATGCGCAGTGCGTTGTCGCGGGATTCCTTCGGACCTTCGATGACCGCGAGACGGCGATGACCGGCCTCGCACAGCGTCCGGGCGGCGAGCGCACCGGCGGCGCGGTGGTCGGGATTGAAGCACTGCTCCTGCAGGTGCGGCAGGCTGCGGTTCAGCAGCACGAAATTGCGTTGCAGGCGGGCGAGGTGTTCCGCATCGGGCGCAGTGAGCGCCGTGCCCATCAGCAGCAGCCCGTCGCAGCCGCGGTCGGTGAGGAATTCAGCGCCGGCGAGCGCCTCTTTGCGCTCGTCGTGCAGCTCGAGGCCGAAGTTCACCACCATGTGGCATTGCTGGGCGTGCAGGGCGAGGAAGATCGCGTGCAGGATCGGCGTGTAGAACGAGCCGGAGACCACCGGGATGAACACCCCGATCATGCGCGAGTGGCCCTGCTGCAGCACGCGTGCGGCGTGCGACGGCCGGTATTGCAGCGCCTCGATCGCCTGGGTCACCCGCTTGATGGCATCCTGGGACACGGGGCCTTTGCCGGCAATGACGCGCGATGCGGTACCAACACCGACTCCGGCAAGCTTGGCCACGTCTTTGATGGTTGCCATCTGTACATATTATCAGAATTCGATTGCAGTCGGCCGCGCCTGACCTGACACGTGAACCGGCGCACGGGCGGGCCCGCGGTGCAGACACCCCGGGCAAATGCACCTAGAATTCGCTGCATTCAAGGGTTGGGTGA
>JAPTUI010000317.1 GCA_028067895.1 Pseudomonadota bacterium
GGCCAGCTCGGGGTCAAAACTGCGAATATCCTGGGATGTGTCGAACATGCGAAGCCTCTGATGCTGGGCGCGAATCGCCTGCGCTGGGGACCCTGCCGGGCGCGGCAGGAGTGCGGATTGTACCGGACCGCCCGCGGCGCAGCAGGGGCCGCGCGGCGGGCGGTCCGGCCGGCGCGCCCGAACGCCCTCTGCCCAAGCCCGGCCCGCTCGGGCGATAATGGCGCATCGCCCCGGGTGCAGCCGCTGCCCCGGCCGCCCCCCAAGCCGCAGCAGAGATTGCATGGCCCAGTACATTTACACGATGAATCGGGTGTCGAAAGTGGTGCCGCCGAAGCGCGTCATCCTGCGCGACATCAGCCTCTCCTTCTTCCCCGGTGCCAAGATCGGCGTGCTCGGCCTGAACGGTTCGGGCAAATCGACGCTGCTGCGCATCATGGCGGGGATCGATACCGAGATCGACGGCGAGGCGCGGCCTCAGAGCGGGATCCGCATCGGCTATCTGCCGCAGGAGCCGGAGCTCGATCCCGACAAGGACGTGCGCGCCACGGTGATGGAGGGGGTCGGTGAGACGCTCGGACTGGTCGAGGCCTTCAATCAGCTGAGCGAGCGCTTCGCCGAGCCGATGAGCGACGATGAGATGAACGATCTGCTCGCCGAGCAGGCGCGCCTGCAGGATGCGATCGACGCGGCCGGCGGCTGGGAACTCGAGCGCAAGCTCGATATCGCCGCGGACGCGCTGCGCCTGCCGCCCTGGGACGCCCGGATCGCCACGCTCTCCGGCGGCGAGAAGCGCCGCGTCGCGCTCTGCCGGCTGCTGCTGTCGGCGCCGGACATGCTGCTGCTCGATGAGCCGACCAACCATCTCGACGCCGAATCCATCGCCTGGCTCGAACGGTTTCTCGAGCAGTACCCGAGCACCGTCATCGCCGTCACCCACGACCGCTACTTCCTCGACAACGTCGCGGAATGGATCCTCGAGCTCGACCGCGGCCACGGGATTCCCTGGCACGGCAACTACTCCTCGTGGCTCGAGCAGAAAGAGCAGCGGCTGCGCGTCGAGGAGCGCGAGCGCGAGGCGCTGCGCAAGACGCTCGAGCACGAACTGGAGTGGGTGCGCCAGAATCCCAAGGCGCGCCAGGCGAAGAGCAAGGCGCGCCTGCAGCGCTACGAGGAACTCGCCTCGAAGGAATTCCAGCAGCGCAACGAGACCAACGAGATCTACATTCCGCCCGGGGAGCGGCTCGGCGATCAGGTGATCGAGGCCGACGGTCTGCGCAAGGGCTTCGGCGATCGGCTGCTGATCGACAACCTGTCGTTCAGTCTGCCGCGCGGCGGCATCGTCGGCATCATCGGACCGAACGGCGCGGGCAAAACCACGCTGTTTCGCATGCTGACGGGCGCCGAGCAGCCGGACGCCGGCCAGATCCGGATCGGCCCGACCGTGAAGCTCGCCTACGTCGACCAGTCGCGCCAGTCGCTCAATGATCGCAAGACCGTCTGGGAGGAAATCTCCGGCGGCCTCGACATGATCAAAGTCGGCAATTACGAGACGCCCTCGCGCAGCTACGTCGGGCGCTTCAATTTCAAGGGCGCGCAGCAGCAGCAGTCCATCGGCGAGCTCTCCGGCGGGGAGCGCAACCGCGTGCATCTGGCCAAGGTGCTCAGCGCCGGCGGCAACGTGCTGCTGCTCGATGAACCGACCAACGATCTGGACGTCGAGACGCTGCGCGCCCTGGAGGAAGCGCTGGTGAACTTTCCCGGCTGCGCCGTCGTGATCTCGCACGACCGCTGGTTCCTCGACCGCATCGCCACGCACATCCTGGCCTTCGAGGGGGACTCGCAGGTCGTGTGGTTCGAGGGCAACTATCAGGAGTACGTCGAGGACTTCAAGCGACGCAAGGGCGATGCGGCGGCACAGCCGCACCGGATCCGCTACAAGCCACTGACACGCTGACGTGCGAAAGCCAAGCCGTGCCTAGCAGTGTAGTGCACAGCGGCGCACGCTGCGCCGCGCCGGGAGCCGGGGGGCACTAGTGAGCGCAACGCCGGCCGCACGCCCGGGAGAGCGCGCTTCGCGCATGCTCGAGGTGCTGCGCTGGATCGGTCCGCTCGCAGCGTTGCTGGTGCTCGCCGCCGCCGGGCTCGTGCTGCACCACGAGTTCGCGCGGCTGCGTCCGGCCGACATCCTGGCACACCTGCGCAGCATTCCGCGCACGCACGTGCTGGTGGCACTCGCGCTCACCGCCACCAGCTACTGCCTGATCAGCGGCTACGATGTGCTGGCGCTGCGCTACGTGCGCAAGCGCCTGCACTACGGCCGCGTGTTGTTCACCGCATTCATCGCCGCGGTGTTCGGACACAATCTGGGCTTCTCGGCGCTCACCGGCGGCGCGGTGCGGCTGCGCCTGTACGCGGCGACCGCACTCAGTGCGGTCGAGGTGGCCGCCATCACGGTCTTCTACAGCGTTTCAATCGCACTTGGCCTGACCTGCATCGCGGGACTTTCGCTCACCTTCGCCCCGAAGTTCGCCGCCGCTGCGCTCGACGTTCCGGTCCGCTGGACCGAACTGGCCGGCGTGACGCTGCTGCTGGCCGTGTGCGCCTATCTGATCTGGGCAGGCCTCTCGCAGCGCGCCCTCGAGATCCGCGGCTGGGCGCTGCGCGCACCCGGCTTCGGCCTCGGGGCCGGACAGACGCTGCTCAGCATGATCGACCTGAGCGTCGAGGGCTCGGTCCTGTGGTGGCTGCTGCCGCCGAGCGCGCACATTGGGCTCGCGCCGTTCATGGGCAGCTACGTCATCGCCCTGTCGGCGGGCATCCTCAGTCACGTGCCGGGCGGCATCGGAGTGTTCGAGACGGTGATGGTGCTCGCCCTGCGCGGGGCGCCAACCGCATCCGTACTCGGCGCGCTGCTCGCGTTCCGCGCGGTGTACTACCTCGCACCGCTGCTGATCGGAGCGGCGCTGTTCGGCGGGCAGGAAATCCGCTCGCGCCGCGGTGAACTGGCGCGGGCGCGCGCGCACGTAGCGATCTATGTGACCCCGCTCGCGCCGCAGATCGCCGGATCGCTGGTGTTTCTCGCCGGCGCACTGCTCGTGGTCGCGGCGCTCTGGCCGCCGCTCGCGGTGCGCATCCCGCTCCTCGGACACATGCTGCCCGAGGCGGTCCCGCGGCTGGCCGGACTGGTCGCAAGCCTCACCGGCGGCGCGCTGATGCTGCTGTCGCGCGCTCTGTTTCGCCGCGTTCGTTCGGCGTACGCACTCGCCTGGCGGCTGCTGGTGTTCGCGATTGCGCTCTCGCCCGCTCAGGGTCTGTTCATCGAGCAGGCCCCTCTCCTGGCGCTTGTGTTGCTCGCGCTGTGGGTGGGGCGCGATGCGTTCTATAGGCCGAGCGCGGTCATCGAGGAGCGCTTCACGCCGGCGTGGCTCTGGGCCGTCGGCGGGGTGCTGGTGCTGAGTGTGTGGATCGGGCTGTTGACGCAGCACGGCACGGCGCACGCCGCAGCGGCTGTACGGCTCGCCGCAGTGCTCCCAGCGACGGTGCTCGCGGCGGGCTTCATCACCGCCAACCTTCTGCGGGCAGCCCCAGCGGAGCCCGCCGAGGCGAGCAGCGCAGACCTCGCCCGTGCGCTGCGGGTGATCGAACGGAGTGCGCAGAGCCTCGCCAATGCCGCCTTGAGCGGGGATAAGCGACTGCTGTTCGCCGAGACCGGCGCGGCATTCCTCGCCTACCAGGTCGCCGGGCGCAGCTGGATCGCGCTCGGGGACCCGGTCGGGGAGCGCGCCGGGGGCGAGGAACTGCTGTGGCGGTTCTGTGAAATTGCCGACCGCCACGGCGGTCAGCCGGTGTTCTTCCAGGCCGGCAGCGCGTGGCTTGCGGCCTACGAAGATCTCGGCCTCGCCGCACTGCCCATCGGCGCCCAGGCTCGGGTGCGGCTCGAGCACCTCTCACTCATCGGAGCGCAGCGCGCCGACCTGCGCCACGCCGTGCAATACGCGCACCGCGCGGGCCTGTCCTTCGAAGTCTATGCGGCGCCCCCGCCCGCGCCGCTGGTGACGGCACTGCGCAGCGTCGCGCAGGGCTGGCTGGCGCGCCACGCGACGGGCGAGCGGCGCTTTTCGGTCGGACACTTCTCGGCGCACTACCTGGAACAATTTCCGGTAGCGGTGATCCGCCGCGGCGCCGAGCCGCTCGCGTTCGCCAACCTCTGGCCCGCCGGTGATCGGGAGGAGGTCGCCTTCGACCTGATCCGCGTGCTGCCCGAGGCGCCGATCGGCACCACGAGCTACCTGCTCATCGAGACGCTGTTGTGGGCACGCGCGCAAGGCTATCGCTGGGGCAACCTCGGCCTGGTGCCGCTCGCCGACCCGGAAGGCGCCGAGCTCGCTCCGACCTGGCAGCAGGCCGCGCGGCTCGTGTTCACTCACGGGGAGCATTTCGAGCGCCTGGAGCAAATGCGCCCGTATTTCGAGCGCTTCGAGCCGCAGTGGGAGACGCGCTACCTGCTGGCACGCAGCGACATCGGACTGCCGCGGGTGCTGCGCGACTTGGCACGCCTGATCGGCGGCGGATAGGCGCCCCTGACGCTGCGTGCCAGGGGCCTGGAGCGCCCAGGGGGCAATCCCGCCGCGGTTCGGTTATCATCATGGGCCGGCTGTGGCTTTCAGACCAAGAGCAGCGTAACGCCACCATGCCCCACATCGACCTGGAAAACCGCCTGATCTGTGAGCAGGGCAAGCGCCTGGTGCTCACCTGTCCGCATTGCCAAGCGCTCGCGCACGTCAGTCCGGTCGCGGTACCGCGCTTCGCGGAGCTGCAGTCCTACCGCCCAGCGCAGATCGGCGTGGTGTTCCGCTGCGATGCGTGTCTGGCGCCGATTTTCCTGCGTTTCAACACCCGGGCCTATGCCCCGACGCGCGTCGAGCTCGCTCCCCAGTTCGCCGAGGTGGAGCGCCCGCGCGAGCGCTTCGACTGCACCTACCTGCCGGAGGACGTCGAGCTGCTGTTCAAGGAGGCGCTGACCTGCTTCTCCGGAGGCGCCTACAACGCGTTCGCCTCGATGTGCCGGCGCACCGCTCAAGCCCTGTTCAGCGATCTCGGCGAGGCCGGCAAGCTCACATTGTTCGATGCGCTGAACGAAGTGCGCGACATCGCAGCGCTCGCGCCGGAGACGTTCGCAAAGATCCGCAGCGTACTGTTTGGCATCGCCTCCGACCCCCGGCCCGGCATCCCGCTGCTACAGAGCCATGAGGCGGGCGTGCTGCTGGAGGTGATGAAGGATCTGCTCTATCAGACATACGTGCGTCGGGGACGGCTCCAGCAGGCGATGCGGGTGCGCCGGTTCTTCTACGAGGAAGCGCGCAACCCGCCCCGGGTCAGCTCGCTGCCGAACGCCGGCTGAGCGGCACGCGATCGGGGCTGCCGCCAGATCATGTTCGACGCCACCGACACCATCGTTCTGTACGAAGAACTCGCCGTCGAGGATGTCCTACCGCTGTGCTGGGACGGCCACGCGCCTCACCCGGCCGCAGCGGCTGCACTCGCTGAGCGCAATCTGCAGGTGCTGCAGGCCTGGGACGCCTTGGAGGACCACGGCCCGGTGGAGAAACCCGACGAGACGGCGCCGCTTGCGGCGGACATCCAGCGTCTGGACCGTAAGATGACCCTGCTGCTGGGGTTGGTCGGGCAACTGCTCGCGGTGAATCGGCCGCGTCCGCCGTCGATGCCATTGCGGTTCAACGCCCGTGGCGCGCTCTGGCGCGCCGCCGACGTGCCGCCGACCGTCGGGGCGCGCGGGCACCTCGAGATCTATCTGCACGAATGCGTGGCCCAACCCCTGCGGCTCGTCGCCGAAGTCACCGCCGTATCGAGCGCCGGTGAGGTCAAGGTGCGCTTTGCACCGCTCGATGATGCGCTCTCGGGCATCCTCGCCAAGATCGCCTTCCGCCGACACCGGCGCCAGATCGCCGGCCGGCACGGACCGAAACGCCACGATTGAGCGCGGCACCTGTGCAGCTCAGGCGTAAGTGTCGATCAGCCCGGTGCCGGCAAGTGCGCCGCTCAGCGTCGCCGCAGCGCCGTCCGGGGCACCTGCCTCCCCTACCGCGTTGACCGCAGCACGCGCCGAACGACGTGAATCGCGCGGCGCGTCCTGCGATACCCCCGAATCGGTCAGCGCGAGCCCCTGGCTGGCAAACATGGCATGTAGCTGCGGCAGCGCCTGCGAGAGTGCTTGGCGGGTCTCTGCCTGCGCCGCGCCGAACCACACGCTCGCCTGCCCGTGGTGCACCGAGATGCTCACCTGCACCGGACCGAGGTGCTGCGGCGCCATTTGCAGCGAAGCATTCTGCACCCCCTGGCTCACCATCCAGGTCAGCTGCGTGCCGAGCTGTTCGTTCCAGCCGCTCGACCCGACCGGCGCGCTGAGCGTCGCGCTCGGTGCCGCCACCGCCGGGCGCGCGGCCGAATTCACTCCGGCGGCGAGCTGACCGGCGCTGACCAGCTGCGCGTTGCTGCTGCTCTGTCCGACGGACGCCGGCGCGCTGTGCGCCTCCGCTCCGGAGATCTGCGTCAGCGCTTTGGTCTGGGTCAACTTGTGCGCCGCGTTCTCGGCGGCCAGACTCGCCGCGTTGATGCGGCTCGCACCGCCGGCCTGCGCCGCGGCCGACGCCGATGTCTTGCCTGCCGCGCCCGATTGCACCGCGACCGTTGTGTTCGGGACCGCTTGACCCATCAGCGCCATGGCCGCGCTCACCGGATCGGGCTTGTGCGCCTTGACCGCCGGGTGCGCCGCGGGCTTGCTCGGCTTACCCGTGAGCGCTGCATCTGGCGGCTTCGCCGGAGCCGCGAGCGACTGGGCGAGCGCTTGGGAGAAATTCTTCCCCACCGGTGCGCCGCGCTTGGTCTGCGATCCGTCGCGCGCTCGAGGCTGCGTCGAGGCGCTCTTGCTCGGGCTGCTGTTCTGCGCCGGGT
>JAPTUI010000541.1 GCA_028067895.1 Pseudomonadota bacterium
CACGCCCTCGCCCGGCAGGGCGTTCAAGTACGCCGGCAGCGTCGCGACCAGCGTCTTGCCCTCACCGGTGCGCATCTCGGCGATCCGCCCCTGGTGCAGCGCAATGCCGCCGATCAGCTGCACGTCGAAGTGGCGCATCTTGAGCGTGCGCGAGGCGGCCTCGCGCACGACCGCGAAGGCCTCCGGCAGCAGATCGTCGAGCGTGGCCCCGTCGCGCAGGCGGGCGCGGAATTCCTCGGTCTTCGCCCGCAGCTGTTCGTCGTCGAGGGCCTTCAGGGACGCCTCGAAGCCCTTGGCGGCCCGGACGTAGCGGGCGTGGCCGCGCAGGAGCCGGTCGTTGCGGCTGCCGAAGATGCGTTTGAAGGTATTGAGCAACTTAACGATCCTGATTCGCTATCGGTGGGCGGCCGCCGCCTCTTGAGCAGGCGCCGCCGCGGAACCGGTTATTGTACGCAATCGGGCCTTGGGCTCCTAATGGGTGGCCCGCGCCGCAAATCAAGGGCGGCGGGGCCCCGCAGGGGCCGAGGAGGGGGATCGGTGCAGGGCCGCTCAGCGGCCCTTGATCACCTGGGCGAGCGTCATGGTGGGCTGGCCGATGAAGCCGGCCGGATTGATCGGATGCCCGTTCCTGAGCACCTCGAAATGCACGTGCGGGCCGGTGGACCAGCCGGTATCGCCGACCAGGGCGATGACCTCGCCGCGCTTGACGGTCTCGCCCACGTGCACGAGCAGCTTCTCGGAGTGCGCGTACAGCGTCGAGTAACCTTCGCCGTCGTTGATCTGCACCATGTTGCCGAACCCGTCCATCGGGCCTGCCCAGGTGACCACACCGGCCGCCACGGCATGGATGGGGGTGCCCAGGGGGGCGGCAAAGTCCATGCCCTCATGGAAGCCCGGTTTGCCGGTGAACGGATCGATGCGCGGCCCGAACGGTGAGGACACCCAGCCGACCTGCACCGGGCGGCCCTCAGGGCGGATCTCCTGGTGCAGCTTGCGCGAGAGAATCAAATTCTCCAGCGCCGCGAGCTGCGAGGCGCGCAGGGTGACCTCGCCCTGCAGGTGGCCGATCATCGAGGCAAGGCTGGGCATGGCCGCGCCGCCGCCGGGCATGGGCGCCTCCGGCCCACCGATCGGCGGCTGGTGACGGAAATCGAACGCATCGCCGGTGAGGCCGGCCATCTTGGTCAGCCGCTCACCGAGCGCATCGAGGCGGATCATGTGCGCCTGCAGGTCCCCGACCTGGATCGCGAGCGCGCGCGCCCGGGCATTCATCTGCACGCGCAGATCGGCGAGCTGATCGCGCTGCGCGGAGAGGACATCCGTCCAGTGCGAGGCCTGCTCGAGCGCCAGGTCATGGCTGCTGCCGCGGCCGAGGGCGAGACCGAAGGAGAATGCACCACCGAGCACCGCCAGCAGCGCCGCGCCGACCGCGGCGAGCATCAGCGGGTGACGCAGATTCAGGTTCAACAAGCGCGAGCGGCCGTCGCGGGTGAAGACCACCACGCTCATGCCGGGCCGGCCAGTGCGCAGCGACAACGCGCGCAGCGGATTGAAGCGACCGAGGGTGTGTAGTGCGCGCCCGAGTGCCGAGCGCGCCGGACGCGCCTGATCAGCCGTATCACTCATTGGCCGGGCCCCCCGCAATCATGCCGTACTTGTACAATTCACCCATCAGCCGGGCGTCGTCTGTGACCCGGCGCGGGCGACTATGCCGAAATTCACCCCCCTGCACAAGCGAGCCGGCTCGACTCGCCTCACAAAATCGGCAACACCGCGCGCCCTCGGCGATCTGCTCGCGCGCGCCACGCCCGTGTTGTCGCAAATCCGCGACCAGAAGACGCGTCAGCACTACTGGCAGAGTTGGTTGACGGAGCAACTGCCGGGCGAGTTGAGTGCGCATCTGACCGGCGCAGTCGAGCGCGACGGGGCGCTCACGGTGTTTGCCGATTCAGCCGCCTGGGCTGCGCGTCTGCGCTACGCGCTCACCGAGTTGAAACCGGACATCGAACGCTCCGAGCGTCCGGTGAGCACCGTGGCGGTGCGCGTGCTGCCGAGGCGTTGAGCAGCCGTCAGCCGCCGAGCGCGGCGGCTTCGAGGTAGGAAATCGGCGCGTCGGCATAGGACTCGAACGCGACCTCTTCCCACGCCGTGCGGTCGGCAAGCAGCGTGCGCAGCAGCTTATTGTTCAGTCCGTGGCCGGACTTGTAGCCGCTGAATTCCCCGATCAATCCGTGTCCGAGCAGATACAGATCGCCGATCGCATCGAGGATCTTGTGCTTGACGAACTCGTCCTCGTAGCGCAGCCCGTCCTCGTTCAACACGCGAAAGTCATCGAGCACGATCGCGTTGTCGAGATTGCCGCCGAGCGCGAGGTTGTGTTGACGCAGCGTCTCGAGGTCGCGCAGGAAGCCGAACGTGCGCGCCCGGCTCACTTCCTTCAGGAACGAGGTGGTCGAGAAGTCCATCGAGGCGCGCTGCGCGCGCCGCTTGAACAGCGGATGGTTGAATTCGATTTCGAAGTTGACCTTGAAGCCGTCGAACGGGGTGAACTCCGCCCACTTGTCCCCGTCCTCGACGCGCAGCCGCTTGGTGATGCGGATGAAGCGCTTCGGCTCACTCAACTCCTCGATGCCGGCCGACTGCAGCAGGAACACGAAGGGACCGGCGCTGCCGTCCATGATCGGCACTTCGGGCGCCGAGAGCTCCACCACCGCGTTGTCGATGCCGAGGCCGGCAAAGGCCGACAGCAGGTGCTCGACGGTCGAGACGCGCGCCGCTCCCTTGCACAGCGTCGTGCCGAGCATGGTGTCGCCGACGTTCTCGGCGTGAGCGCGCACTTCGGCGGGAACCGGCAGGTCGGTGCGGCGGAAGACGATCCCGGAGTCTGCCGGTCCGGGCCGCAAGGTCATCAGCACCTTCTTCCCGGTGTGCAGACCCACGCCAGTGGCGCGGATCGAGTTCTTCAGGGTCCGTTGTCCAACCATGAGTGATTTTTCTGTGCTGTGGGGGGACACGGTGCACCCCGAATTCGGGCCGACCCCCGGGTGGGTAGTGGTCGGCTACGCTACCATAACCGCTCCATTTACTCCACGACGAGTCATGCCCGACGAGGTATGGCCTGGGGCCGAGGCGTGATTCCACGGAGGTGCGCGCGGGGTAGCTGTGGCGAGAGCAGTCAGGACCGGGCCACCATGGAGTCTTCCGAGCAATCCGGGAGTCACATCCATACGCACCGCCTATCGATGTTCTCGAGCCGGCAGGCCCGCTCCCGGCCGGTGGCATGCCGGCGACCCGCAGCACTCGTGCGCACCCGCGGGATGACCGGGTTCAGGCCGCCGCTTCCGTCTCGTAGGTCCCCGTTGCCAGGTCGACTCGTACGGCCTTGGCCATCGGCTCGGCTCGTACCTCGCGCCCTTCCCGCGAAAGCTGGATCAGGCGGTATCTGGCGAGCAGCTGCAGGGAGCGGGAGATATTCGGCTGTGCCCGGCCGGTCAGTTCCACCAGCTCGCTCACGCTCGCCGGGTGCTTGCGCAGCAGAACGGCCAGAAGCTCGAGCGCCTCGCGCGAGAGGGCGGCGAGCAGAGGGGCGGCGGGAAGGGGCGAAGCCTTCCGCTCGCCACGTGCCACCGCACGCATCTCCTCGCGCAGCTCACGCAGTGACTTGCGTGCCATCGTCGTCCTCCTCTTCTGCCTCTAATTCGACCTCATCAGCCTCGAACTCAAACGGAACGTCCGCGTGCTTGCAGGCCTGCTCGACCGCGGCAAAAAAGTCGCAGATCAATTCGTCGGCGCCCCGGAACTCGTACGCGCCGAGCTGCTTCGTGCGCCGAAAGCGGTGCCGGTGATCGTAGGTCTCCGTGCGCGGCAGGCCGTGTGCGTTGTCAAAGCCCAACAGCCTGCTCCCGTCGTGATCATGCAGCGTGAAGGCATACTTGATTCCGTGGGGCCGCGGCGTGCTGGCCTCGATCTAGGCGACGCGCAATCGGATGCTCCAGCCATTCACCAGCCAGTATCGCCGACGATCGAAGTCGAGCAGACGGCGCAGCGCCTCATCGAGCATGACCAAACATATCACCTAACGATATGTAATAAAAAGCCACGACTTAGAGCTCGAAGCCCGGACCGCGGTCCTTTTTGATGCCTCAGTTTCCGCTCGCGCTCGGCGACGATGCGCCGCAGCCGCTCGGCCGCATCAAACGCGAGGACGTCCCCAAGGAGCCATGACACCGATTGAGACGCTCATCAGCCGGCGCGAAGCCTCGAACTTCCTGCGCCCGGGCATCGCGATCCAGATCCCGACCCGCAGACCGCCGAGTAAATGAACATACCCTCGCCTGAAGGCGAGGGTTTCCGGGAAACGGCTCAAGCCGGTGATCGTCGGCCATTCGGCCGACACTCCACGCGGACAGCACACCGCTCGTCCCGCACCCGCTCGCACCTCTTTGTTCAGCTCCCAAGACCATCCAGAGCCTGCCTTGAAGTGCCTCAACTCAACGCAATGAAGGCACTCCTGTAAGCGGCCCCATCGATTGGTCACAAGGGGGCCGGAGCTGCACACTGACCCACGACACGGATTGGAAAAGACTCGACGCCGCGCGCTGCGCGGCGCCACGGCTCCATCCCCCGGCGGCCATCAGCACCGAGGGATGGAGCAGCACCGGCTCAGTCGGCCTGGCGGCGCAGGAACGCCGGGATGTCGAGCAGGTCATCCGAGGGGATGTCCTGGCGCAGTCCATCACCCACGGCGCGCTGACGCTGCACGGTCGGCCGATCGAGCTTGGCGTAGTCGCTGCTCGAGGGCGCACCGCGGCGCACCACGCGCATCGGCGGCTCCGCCCGCGTCTCGCGCGGAGCGGCCGCTTCGCGCACCGCGCCGATCACCGGCCGGGCCCCGGTCGCGGCCGCCGGGCGCCCGAGCCCGGTCGCAACCACGGTGACGCGCACCAGGTTCGAGAGCTCCGGGTCGATCACGGTGCCGACCACCACGGTCGCATCCTCGGAGGCGAACTCCTTGACGATCTGACCAACCTCCTGGAATTCCCCGATCGACAGATCCATGCCGGCGGTGACGTTGACGAGGATGCCGTGCGCACCGGCGAGATTGATGTCCTCGAGCAGAGGCGAGGACACGGCCGCCTCGGCCGCCAAACGCGCGCGACCCTCGCCGCTCGCCGTACCGGTACCCATCATGGCCATGCCGGTCTCGGACATCACCGTACGCACATCGGCGAAGTCGACGTTGATCAGGCCCGGACGGGTGATCAGTTCGGCAATGCCCTGCACCGCGCCCTGCAGCACCTGGTTGGCCGCCTTGAACGCATCGAGGAGCGTGGTCTGCGCGCCGAGCACCGTGAGCAGCTTCTGGTTCGGAATGGTGATCAGCGAGTCGCAGTACTTGCCGAGCTCGGCGATGCCGTGATCGGCGACGTGCGAGCGCTTGCCGCCTTCCATCTCGAACGGCCGGGTGACGACCGCGACGGTGAGGATGCCGAGCTCCTTGGCGACCTGCGCCACCACCGGCGCCCCGCCGGTCCCGGTGCCCCCGCCCATGCCGGCCGTAATGAACAGCATGTCGCAGCCCTTGATGAGCTCGACGATGCGGTCACGATCCTCCATGGCGGCCTGCCGGCCGACCTCCGGGTCCGCTCCGGCACCGAGTCCCTTGGTGATGTTGCTGCCGATCTGCAGCGCGGTCTTCACCTTGGCATGCTTCAACGCCTGTGAGTCGGTGTTGACGCACATGAACTCCACGCCTTCGATTCCGCTGTTGATCATGTGGGCGACGGCGTTGCCGCCCCCACCGCCGACGCCGATGACCTTGATCACGGCGCTTTGGGTGTAGGCATCCATTATTTCAAACATTGGGCGCTCCTCGATGATGGCTGAGTGAATTGAAATCCGTCATGGTCAGAAATTTCCCTGGAACCACGCTCGCATGCGATCGATCGTGGTCTTGGCGTTGCTGCCGATGGAACGGCCGCGTCGCACGGGCAAAATGTTGTCGCGGGCATAGAGCAACAGGCCGACGCCGGTGGCGAACACCGGGTTGCGCACCACGTCGGTGAGCCCCTGCACCTGCTGCGGCAGACCGAGGCGCACCGGCACGTGGAACACTTCCTCGGCGAGCTCGATCGCCCCTTCCATGCGGGCGCTGCCGCCGGTGAGCACCACGCCCGCGACGATGATTTCCTCGAAGCCGCTGCGGCGCAGCTCATCGCGCACCAGGCCGAACAGTTCCTCGTAGCGCGGCTCGACGATCTCCGCGAGCGTCTGGCGGGCGAGCCGCCGCGCCGGCCGATCCCCGACGCTCGGCACCTCGATGCTCTCGTCGGGATTGGCCAGCTGCGAGAGCGCACAGGCGTAGCGGATCTTGATGTCCTCAGCGTGCTGCGTCGGGGTCCGCATCGACACGGCGATGTCGTTGGTGACCTGATCGCCGGCGATCGGGATCACGGCGGTGTGCCGGATCGCGCCCTGGGCGAACACCGCGAGGTCGGTGGTGCCGCCGCCGATGTCGACCATGCACACCCCGAGCTCCTTCTCATCGTCGGTGAGCACCGCGAAGCTCGAGGCGAGCTGCTCGAGCACGACGTCCTCGACCTCGAGGCCGCAGCGCTTGATGCACTTCTCGATGTTCTGCGCGGCGCTGTCGGCGCCGGTGACGATGTGCACCTTGGCCTCGAGGCGCACGCCCGACATACCGATCGGGTCGCGGATGCCCTCCTGACCGTCGACCACGAACTCCTGCGGCAGCACGTGCAGGATCTTCTGGTCGGCGGGAATGGCGAGCGCCCGCGCCGCGTCGATCACGTGCTCGACGTCGCCTGGCGTCACCTCGCGGTCGCGGATCGCGACCACGCCGTGCGAGTTCAGACTGCGTACGTGGCTGCCGGCGATGCCAGCGAACACCGAGTGGATCTCGCAGCCGGCCATGAGAGAT
>JAPTUI010000029.1 GCA_028067895.1 Pseudomonadota bacterium
CCGGGCCGGGTCGATGCCGCGGCCGGTGAGGTGCACGCTCCAGCGCTTCACGGGTGTCCAGGCGAGCGCGCCGCGCGCCTCGATCTGCCCTCCGAGCATCCGCACCGTGGCGTGTTGGATGGTCAGTCCGCTCGCGGACAGCGTCGCGCCGAGCGTCACGGGCACCGGCAGCGCCGGACCCACCTGCGCGAGCCCGTGTGCGGCGAGAGCATAAGGGAGCCGCCCGCTGAGCGTGAATTCGCCCGAGGGGCTGCGCGCGCGCGCCGCCGCGTCGAGCGGCCAGCGCAGCCCGCGCCACCGGCCATGCAGTTGCAGATCCGGCCGTCCGCCCCCGAAACGCACCGAGCCGGCACCGCTCAGCACCGTGGCGCTGGATGGATGCGCGAGCACGAAGCGGCGCGCGCTGAGCACCTCGGCGCCGTAGCGACCGTCGAGCTGCACGTGAAAGAGGCCGGCGTGCAGCCCCTGCGGATCGACGGTTCCGCCGAGACGAAAGCCGTCCAGCCCGCCGGTGAGCGCCAGCTGCGCCGCGATGCGACCGAAGCGTCCGGTGCGATGCCAGGTGCGCAGGTCGAGCCCGCGGATGCCGAGCTCGCTCTGCGTCGTCCACCGGCCGTGCTGATCGTGCAGTGTCCCATTCAGCGTCGCGTGGAACGGGGCGCTGAGGTGCGCCTTGAGCGTCATGACCGCGATGTTGCCGCGCAGCGCCAGTTGACCTTGCCAGCGCGGCTGGCGCGGCGGACTCAAGGTGAAATCGCCGCCGACGGTGAGCTGCAGCGGCCGGGCCGCGTGCAGCGCCGCCGCCAAGTGGTATGTCGCCTGCCCCATGCGCAGCGAGAAGTCGGTCACGTGCAGATCCCGATGCCCGATCTGCACGGCGCCACGGAGACCGGTGCCCTCGAGGCGCCGGCCGTTCTCGAGCACCAGCTGCACGGCGCCCACCTGCGCATGCAGCACCCGGATATCCAGACCCCACGGCAGGAATTTCGGCGCAATCACCGGCAGCGGGCGCACCGGTTTGACGCGGATGTACGCGGCACGAATGCGGGTCTCGGGACTGACCAGCGTGTGCCAGGAGAGCGCCGAGAGATGCACGCGCGTGTACACGTGATCGAACCGCAGATAGACGTGCCGCTGATCAATCACCACCCGCTCGGCGCGCACGCCCGTGGCGAGCGTGCCGCTCACCTGCTCGATGCGCACCTCGGCCGTGCCGAAGCGCTGCGGCAGGTGCGCCACCGCGAAGCGCAGACCGCCCTGGGTGTAGAAGAGGGCGTAGGCTGCCGCGGCGAGCAGCACCGCGCTCAGGCCGACCGCCACGGCACCCCAGATCAGAACTCGGCGCATCGCTCAGCGTTCCTCATAGCCGCGGCGAGAAGTTGATGTACAAACGCGGGCTGCCCGGCGCCGAGAGCGGCTCGCCGACGTCGATGCCGAGCGTCATCACCGGCAAGCGCACGCGAAACCCGATGCCGGCGCCGTACTGCAGCAGGTGCGCAATGTGAAAGCTGTTGAACACGTTGCCGTAGTCGAAGAATGCGGCCACGCCGAAGTTATGCGGCAGGTCGCGGTCGATCTCCACCGAGCCGCTGATCATGTCCTTGCCACCGGCCTGCGCCGGTTGGAGTGGACACTGCGACGGGTTGGGCACGTTCTGCGGGGCGCTCGCACCGCCGTAGCAGGTGTAGGTGACGTTGTTCACCTGATAGGCGCCCGTGGCATAGAAGATCTGGGTCGGCGAGAGCGAGTTGTACTCGAAACCGCGCACGCTGCCCTCGCCGCCGGCGAAGAAGCGCAGCACCGGCGGGACGTCGTTGAAGTGCGACGCCGCGGTCGCCCCGAACTCATCGCGCAGCAGCAAATGCCAGCGCGGAGCGAAGTTGAACACCCGCTCGAGCTGCACGCGCAGCTGCAGAAAATTCGCCCGCGAGCCGAGCGCGCCGTGCGAGCCACGCAGCACGATCGATACCCCGTGTTCGAAAATCGGCTCACCAAAATAGCCGCTCGGGACCGAGGTGATCTCGACCCCCGGCACGAGCATGTTGCCCACCACGCTGGCGACCGCGTTGGGTGCCGGCACGCTCGTGCCGGCGAGCTCGCACTGGGTCCCGGCTGCGTTGAGGATGCCGCCGGGGCAAATCGCCCCGTTGACCGAGCCGGTGGCGTGCATGGCATCGAGGAACCACACGGTCTGCCAGCGCCCCGTGACTCGGGTGAGGTGCACCCCGAACGTCATGGTGCGCGCATCCACCGCGGCGAGCTGACGCTGCTCGACGCTCGCGGTGAAGGTGAGATTCTCGGTGGCCGGGTCGCCGATCGGGATGACGTAGCGGCTCTGCAGGCTGTATTTCGTCAGCTGTGCGGCCTCCAGATCGACGCTCATCCGGTCGCCTTCGCGGTTCACCCGCCGATCCTGCCAGCTGACGATGCCGCGGGCGCCAGTGTCGGTGGCGTAGCCGGCGGCGAAGGAGTAGACGTTGCGCCGGCTCGAATTGGCGCGGATGTGCACCGGTACGGTGTGCCGCGCTTTGTCGGGCTTGCCGGGCACCACCTCGAGATCGGAGAAGTAGCCGGTATCATCGAGCACGAACTGGGTGCGCAGCAGCTGCGTCAGGTCGAACGGCTGCCCGTGCCGATACCGCAGGTAGCGCCGCACCAGCGCATCGGTGAGCGTGTGCTGCGTGATCTGCGTCGAGCCGAAACGGTAGCGCGCACCGGTGGCGAGCGTGAGAAAGACGCTGGCACGGCGCTTGGCCGGATCGACCTGGATCTGGTGACGGGTGAGGCGCGCGTCGAGGTAACCATAGGTCGCGGCGGTCTGCAGCAGCTCGCCCTTGAGGCGCTCGTAGGCCGCCTCGTCGAGGCGCTGCCCGGACTTGAGCGGCACATGATCGGTGATGCGGGTGAAGCGCGTATCACCGGCGCCGGCGCCGGTGACCTTGACGTCCACCGTCTGCAGCAGCACCGGCGGGCCCGGATCGATCTCGAGCACCACGCGCCAGCGGTCCGCTCCGGTGCGGCGGACCGTTGGATGGACGGTGGGCTGGAAGTACCCGTACGGCTCGAGCGCCGAGTCCACCTCGCTCTGCACCCGGTTCTCGAGCCGCTCAATGATGGCGGCATCCAGGTGCTTGCTGTCCTTGTAGCGCTCGAAGCTCAGGTAGGCGAGCACGTTGGCGCGCAGCTCGCCCTGAACGCCATGGAGGGTCAGCGCGATACCGGCGTGCGCGGTGGCGGCGAGCGGCAACAGCAGCGCGATCGCGACTCGCGCCCACCGAGCCTCGCGGAACCGATTGCGACTCGCCATCTAGCGTTGAAACTCCGGCCGGCATGCCAAAAACGCATCATTGTAGTCCGAGCCGACTGCGTTTCACGGCGCGCGGTTCCCGGCCGCACTCAGCACCACTCCTGCGCACCCAGGCGGTAGTCGCGTTCGGCGACGGGCCGGCCCTGCCGGTCGAAGGCGCGCTCGCGCATCCAGAGCGCTCCGTCCGACTCGAGCAGCAGCACCGTGGAGCAGCGCGTCCCGAATTGCGGATGCTCGACGAACGGCGCGGCGAGCGCGCGCTCGCGCGAGCCACTCGGGTAGTCGCACAGGCCCGCCGGGCGGCGGTCATCGAGCAGCGCCAGCAGTCCGGCCGGCGCATCGGCCGGTGTCGCCTCGGCGAGCCACTGCTCGAACGCACGGCGCACCCGGATGAGTTTCGGCCAGGGCGTATCGAGGCGATGATTCGAGAGCCCGTAGACGCCCGGCGCCAGGCGCCGCTCGAACGGCGCGATGCGGTTCGAGGCGTACCAGAGGGAGTCTCCATCGGCGAGCAGCAGATTGAACCCGCCGTAGCCCTCCGCCTGCGGCGCGAGCGCGCGCAGGTACGCCGCGGGGCTGTGCGCCTCGCGCAGGTACCCCGGAATCAGCGCCCCGCGCGAGGGTGCCCCGGGCGCAGCGCCCGGCTGTTCGCGGTAGTTGGTCAGCACCCCGAAGCGGCGGCGCCGATCGATGCCGAGCCAGGTGCCACCGGCGCGCAGGTCCCGGCCGGCGAGCAGGTGGCTCGCATCGGTCCACGGCGCGAGCGCCGCGGCGGGCCGGTCGTGATATTCGTCGCGGTTGGCCGCGACGATCAGCCGATACCGAGGATGCACGTCCCAGGCCAGGACCAGCAGGCACACTAGAGCGGCGCTCCGAGCCAGGCCTCGATCAGACGCCGGGAAATCGAGTGCGGCGGTGGCAGCGTGATCGACCCGCTGCGCACCTCGGCACGGGAGAACCAGCGCGCATCCTCGAGTTCCCGCCCGACGCGCACCGCGCCCGGAGCCCCGAGCGCCTGGAAGCCGAGCATCAGCGAGGCCGGAAACGGCCAGGGCTGAGAGGAATCGTACCGGCAGCCGAGCACGTGGATGCCGGTTTCCTCCATCACTTCGCGCCGCACGGCGTCCTCGAGACTCTCGCCCGGTTCGACGAAGCCGGCGATGGTGGAGTAGCGGCCCGTCGGCCAACTGGCCTGCCGCCCGAGCAGGGCCTGCTCGCCCTCGGTCACGAGCACGATGATCGCCGGATCGATGCGCGGAAAGTATTCCTCGGCGCAGGCCGGGTCGGCGCAGACCAGGCTGTGGCCGGCGCGGGCCGGCAGCGTCGGCCCGCCACAGACGCCGCAATAGCGCCGCCGGGCCCGCCAGAGTGCGAGCGCGCGGGCGTAGGCGAGCAGGCCCGCCTCGTCGGCCTCCAGCTGCGGGGAAAGCGGCCGCAGCTCCTCAAACGTGCTGCCCTCGGGCAACTCGGCGTCCGGCCATTCCGGCGCGAGCGACAGCAGCACGCAGCGGCGCTCGCGGTACCAGCCGAGCAGCACGAAGCGCTCCGGCTCGGCCGCCGCCACCGCCGGGTGGCGGCCGGACACGAAGGCGACGTGCGGCTGCGGCGCACTGCGGACCAGCTGACGCGTGCCGCGTGCGAGCAGGAACTGGCAGTGCGGATCGGCGAGCGCACGCTCGAGCCAGTCGGCCTCCTCGCGCACCTCGGTGCGACGATCGATATAGGTACCGGAGAAGAAATTCGGGCGAACGGGATTCATGGCGAAGCTGCGATGCATTCAGGCGCCGCGCGCGGTGCGGGCTCCTTTGGGGGGAAGACAATGATCGCACCAGCGGCGGCGAATCGGAAAGCGCTCGAGGACCATCAGGCCGTGGCATTTGGCGCAGCGGCGCACCGTCAGCGGCTCACCGGCGCGCAGGCATTCGGCGAGAAACACGGCGTGCTCGAACGAGATCGCCGGCTCCGGCACGAGGTTGCAATAGTAATCGTAGACGTCGCAGAGCAGTGTTCCGACCCGCAGCCCCGCGGCTGCCGGTCGGGTGCGTCGTACCGCCGGCTCCTCGCGGACCAGGCCGCAGGCACAGTACGCCGCGGCGAGCAGCGAGGCCTCCAGGCGGACCCGCGCCGTGCGGGTGAAAAATCCGGCCTGCTGCGGCGATTTGCCGCGATGACGCGGCAGTTCGCGTGCACCGCCGCAATAGCGCTGCCAGAGCTTGCGGATGCGGTGGTCGGTGAGTCCGGTGAAGATGCGGATGGTGCGCGTGCGGGCCTCGTAGCGCACGAAGCGCAGCGCCAGATGAAAGTTCTCGAGCTCCCCCTCGTAGCGATCCTCGACGATACGCATGGCGCTTCCTTCCTTCCCGGTCGAACCGTGCCGCGCATTCCCCCCAGAGACGCCATTGTCGACCTTTGCGGACGATGTGCAATGGCGTGAATCTGCGAAAAATAATGCAAATGCAGGGGTGCGCCCGGCCGCGGCAGCGCTACCATCGGTGCGGGGACGAGGGTCACACGAAGGTCACACGGAGGATGCGTGATGTCCGACCACGAAGGGGATGCCCGCAACGGGCGCGGTCCAGGGGTTGCAGGACCGCCGCGGGAAGTGATCGAAGCACTGCCCGAACTAAATGAGTTTTGTTTCCAGGTACTCGCCGAGCAGGCGCGGGCGGGCAGCCCGCACCGCGCGGCGCAGCAGATCGCCGAGGGGTGGCTCGCGCTCGATGCGCCGGCCCGGCGGCGCGCAGCCGGGCAGCCGTACCTGCTGTTCGATGCCGGCTTCGCTGATCCGCACCGCTGGCAGAATCTTGACCTGACGCGTCACGTCAACGACCTGCCGCCGGAGGCGGCCTACGAGCGCGTGTTCACTGTGACGCGGGCCGTCACGGCCACGGAACTGGTGTTCATCTACGCCTGGTCGCTCGCTCGCCGGCACGCCGTCCAGGCACGGCTGGTGCTCGGTATGCACCCGCTGTGCGCCGAGTGGATCGCGGCGCACAGCGTGCTTGGCGCTCATCAGCTGGGCAGCCGGCTGTGGCCGTGGCTGCGCCCTCGCTGGCTGAACACCCCGGAACTCTGGGCCGAGCTGCTGCAGGGCGCCGCCGAGGGCGGTGCAGCGCACCAGCGCGCACGGCTGCAGGGCATGCGGCTGCTCGCTGCGGAAACCGCGGCCGCACTGCGCCACAGCGGGCACGACGCGCTCTAAGGGCACGTCCCGGGCGCACGGTCACTCAGCACCCCGGTGCCGCGGCCCGAAGGGCCGCCGCCGGGGGCACGGGCTGCGCTCACTCAGCGTTCCGCCGCCCCGCTCGCCACCACCCGCAGTCCTGACGAATCTCGAGCGGCGCGGAACATCCCCTCGGTGGTGAAATCGAGGCAGATCCGGCCCTCGCCATCGACCGCGATGATGCCGCCGGTGCCGCCCAGATCGCGCAGCCGCTCGTGCAGTGTCTCGCGCACGGCCTCGGCGAGGCCGACGTCGCGGTACTCCACGGATGCGGCGATGTGGTGGGCGGCGACCAGACGCATGAAATATTCGCCGTGCCCCGTCGCGGACACCGCGCAGACACCGTCTTTCGCAGATTCACGCCATTGCACATCGTCCGCAAAGGTCGACAATGGCGTCTCTGGGGG
>JAPTUI010000586.1 GCA_028067895.1 Pseudomonadota bacterium
GGACGATGTATCCGGCCTCTGGTTGCCTCCGTCGATGCGGGCCCTGATGACGATTCGCACACAGGCGCCTCATGACCTTCTCGGTGTTTTAGCCACCGGACGGGTTATCAGGCTCCTCCTGCATCGGTCTGACCTGTTTTCATCAGCTCGTACGCTCTCGCAATTCTAGGTGGGTGGTGCCTCCTCGATCTCGACCGCGGGTTCGCTCCGGTGCCCGGCCTACGCCAGGCCGCGACTGACGTTGGCTCCGCAGGTCGATATTCCGTTCCATGCGCCAGGATCGCCCAGGCAATGCGTGCATTCTTGGCAGCGTACCGCATCGGATGGTCGTTTGCCTGCGCATCAGCGGCCGGCGGTAGCCGGGCAAGGTCTGCCAAGAGATGTCTGAAACGACCCCGACATGCCTCGCGACATCATTCTTGGCTGACGTGCAAGCGAGCACTGCGGGTGCCTGTGGCGTAGGGACAGGACCTCATTCCTCGGATTTTGAGTAGCCGGCATAGAGGCTGTTCAGCACCGGAGTGATCGTCTCGAGGAGCCCGTCGTCATCGGCGCACAGAGAGCGCGCTCCGGCAAGGATGGTGGCGAATCCTGGACCCTCCGCTGTCGGTATGCCACCGACATCGAGATGATGCACGAGCGCCCCGAGGCGCTTCAGCGCTTCGTCGTGCCCGAGACCGAAACGTTCGACCAGCACCTCAAAGGTGACCTTCGAGCCGACATGCGTGAACTCGGCATCGTCGAAATCGAAACCGATGGTGCGCCTGGGCCGGTCCGCCCGGCAATCCCTGCCGGGGCGCGGGCTCGTTGCTTGCAATCCTCAACCGGCCGACGGTTGCGGACAGCAGCTGCGTGGCACCTCCGGGCCGCATCGTGCTTGAAGCCGGTTACCAAACTGTCGATCAGCGCGGGCCGGAAGGCAGCGGGTTCAACTTTCCGGAGCTCGAGCTGAGCTTCGGCCTCGCCGACGGTAACGAACTCATGCTTTTGCCTCCGAACTATCTCGACCAATTCTCGGGCGGACCGGCCCCTTTGCGGGTCGTCGGCTACGGCCCGACATCGATCGGATTTCGCCGGGAGATCGTCAGCCATTCGCTATGGCAGCTCGCGGCCGAGGAGATCGTGACACTCCCGAGTGGAGATCCAAACTAGGGGAGCGCCGGATGGGGTTCGGCGACGAATGCCATTGTGAGTCTCGGCATCGGCCCCCACTGGGGCATCGCATTCATGGGTGGAGTCACCTCGGAGGTGGCTCCGGCAAACAGCGGCGGCCGGCGGTTCACCAGCTTCAACCCCGACTGGGTGGTCACCT
This sequence comes from Pseudomonadota bacterium, assembly GCA_028067895.1. GTDB lineage: Bacteria > Pseudomonadota > Gammaproteobacteria > Steroidobacterales > Steroidobacteraceae > 13-2-20CM-66-19. Next base: position 1,313 of record JAPTUI010000586.1, read on the forward strand.
ACGCCTGGGACAATCGCTACCAGCTTTATGGGGAGGTCTACGGACAAAGCAAGATCGGGCCGAGGCTGGGGAACGGCTTCGATGCCGATGGCGGCTTTCAGTATCTCATCACGCCACACTTCGAGATCGATGCCGAGCTGGGGCAGAGGATCTCCGGTCGCCTCGGGGGTTTCGATAACTATGTCGGTGTCGGATTGGGTCTCGAGTTTCCGTATGACTGACCTAGCGGGCGGCCCAGCGGCGGCGTCGCCCAGTGACCATGCGCCACGAATCCGGAATTCCCGCGGTACCGGAACGCGCCACTCGTAACCATGGGGCACTGCGCGGACTTGGGTCCGATCTGGTGGAGATTGGAGGAGGATTCGCGCGATTGCGGCGTCTTACTCCATGGCGGTACATCGAACGTGGGCTCGCTGCGCCCCGGGGCGCAGCGAGCCGGCCGACCTGAGCCGCGTTGACTCTACGTCAAAGACGAGGGGGATGCGTGAACAGATCACTCATCGCGTATGCACTGGCGATCCTCTCACTCGGGCTCGAGGCGCCGCCCGGCTGGGCTGTGGGGGCTCCCCGCCCGCTGCAACTGATCGCAACCATCGCCCTGCCACACGTACACGGTCGTATCGACCATCTCAGTGTGGATGTTCTGGGCCAGCGGCTGTTCATCTCTGCCCTGGGCAACCATACGGTCGAGGTGGTGGATCTCAGGACCGATCGGTGGCTGCGGAGCCTGCCCGGGGTGAAGGAGCCGCAGGGCGAATACTACGCGGCGCGCCTCAACAAGCTCTTCACGGCGGACGGCTTGGGGGGCGACGTGAGAGTGTATCGCGGGAGCGACGTGCAGCTACTGGGCACCGTTAAACTCGCTCTCGGCCCGGATGCGGAAGCCTACGATCGCGTGACGCGGATGCTGTACGTCGGCTATGGCGGCGGGGCTGCCGGCAAGAGATACGGCGAAGTGGGTCTCATCAACGCGGTCACGGACCGGCATGTGGGCGATATCCGCACGTGTGCCCATCCCGGTACCATCCTGGTCGGACAGCCTGGACGAACCCTTTTCATCACCGTGCCGAAGACGCATCAGATCTCGCAGATCGATGCCCGCACGGGGCGGATCGTCTCGACCTGGCTGTCCAAGGCCGGTAGCCCCGTGTCTCTCGCGCTCGACCGCCGGGACGACAGGCTGTTCGTCGGGATGCGCAATCCCGCTACCATAGAGGTGTTCGACAGCCGCACTCACCGCTTCATTGTGAGCCTGCCGAGCGTCGGGTTAATGGACGGTCTGTTCTACGACGCGCTGCACCACCGCATCTACGCCTCCGGCGGCCAAGGTTACGTAGCCGTCTACCGGCAATGGAGCGCCAACCGCTATACCGAGATCGCCACAGTTCCCACGGGAGCAAACGCCAGAACCTCGCTTTGGGTCAGGCAGCTTGATCGTTACTACGTCGCCGTGCCGGCGAGCGTCGGCCGTGGGGCCAGAATTCTCGTCTTCCAGCCGAGTCCGTGAGTCGTTCTGGCCGTCCTGCAGCGAAACGTGTGAGGTCACCTGATGATGAACAAGATGCTTCCGCTGATTCTTGCCGCGCTCTTGAGTGCAGGGCTCCTCAACCTCGCTGGCGCGGCGGTTGCGCCGGTGCCAGCGATGCAGGTGCCGCCGGCGAGACTGCCGCTCGAGCTGTACGAGAAGATTCCGATCCCGGGCCATGACGGCCGAATCGACCATTTCGATGGCCAGGGACGCATGCTGTATTTTTCTATCGTCGGCGGCAACGGCGTGGGGGTGGAGAACTGGTTCGACGGGAGCCTCGTACATTTCATCCCCGGGGTTCCCGCGCCGCAGGGCGAGCTCTATGCGCCGGGATTCGATGAACTCTTCTCCGCGAGCTCGCACGGCGCGGTATACATTTTCGATGCTTCGACGTATCAATTGCAGAAGACCATCAGATTCAGTGGTGATGCCGATGACGAGGTGTGGGATCCGGTGCACAAGCTGGTCCTGGTCGCGGAGGGCGATTGGCCGAACGGTGGCATCGTGGCGATCAACCCGGCTACGAATGGCCGCGTCGGCAAGGTCTGGAAGACCGGCCACCACCCGGAACGCTTTGCGATCGAGATGCACGGGCCGATGTTGTACGCCAACTGTCCCACGTGCGGCAACGCGGTGTTGGCGATCAATCGCGACACCGGGAAATCGATGAAATGGTCATTGCCGGCAGGTCTGCGCGGCAATTACGCGATGACCTTCGATGAGGCCGATCACCGGCTGTTTACGATCACGCGCAAGATCCCGATGTTGATCGTGTTCGATACGCGGACCGGACGGGTTGTCTCGCTCGTGCCCGGCATTGTCGGTGAGGCGGATGACGCCTTCTACGACGCTTCACGCAAGCGCATTTACATCATCGGCGGCGAGGGGTTCGTGAGCGTGGTCCAGCAGCTGACCCCCGATCGCTACGGTTTGATCGCGGACGTTCCGACGAAGGTGGGCGCGCGAACTGGGTACTTTGATGCCCGTATGGATCGATTGTATGTCGGCGTGCAGGCTGAGGGGGATGAGCCCGCCGAGGTGATGGGCTTCGAGGCCGAGGATTATTGAGAGACTGTGTGTCGCAGGAATCGCGCCGCAGGGCGGCGTTGAGAGCAGCGCGCAGGGGAGGGATCATCTGCATGCCATGTGCTCCGAAGGCATCGCGCGATCACGGCTATCGCTCGATTAGCATTAGCACCCGTGGTGTAGCGGGTTGCGCGAATTTCCATTAACCCGCGCAGCACGACAGCTGCTTCACGTCCTTCGAGAAGGTCTGCGCCGCGAGCTTCAGGCCCTCGACCATCGTGAGGTAGGGGAACAACTGATCGGCGAGGTCTTGTACCGTCATCTGGGCGCGGATCGCGAGCGCTGCGGATTGGATCAGCTCGCCGGCCTCGGACGCTACTGCCTGAACGCCAATGATCCGAGTGCTCCCGGCCTCGGTGACGAGCTTGATGAAGCCTCGTGTGTCGAAGTTCGCCAGCGCCCGCGGGACATTGTCCAGGGTGAGCAGGCGGCTGTCGGTTTCGATGCCCGCGTGATGTGCCTCCCGCTCGCCGCAACCCACGGTGGCCACCTGAGGATCAGAAAATATGACCATTGGCATGGTCGCGAGATCGAGAGCAGCGCTGCCGCCGGTCATGTTAATCGCGGCGCGGGTGCCAGCCGCGGCCGCGATGTAGACGAACTGGGGTTGATCGGTACAATCGCCGGCGGCGAAGATGTCGGTGGCGCTGGTTCGCATGCCGGGGTCGATGACGATGGCTCCTTCCTGATTGACGCCAATGCCCGCCGACGCAAGCTCGAGACTTCGCGTATTGGCAGTGCGACCGGTGGCGACGAGGAGGCGGTCGGAGCGCACCTCACCGGCCGCTGTCGTGAGTACGAAGTCTCCATCCCGATGCGCGATCTGGCTCGCCTGCGTGTGCTCGAGCACCTGGATGCCCTCGACGCGGAATGCTGCCGTCAGCGTCTCGCCAATCGCCGGATCTTCGCGAGAGAGGAGCGTGCGGCGCGCCAGGATCGTGACGCGGCTGCCGAGACGGGCGAAGGCTTGCGCCAGCTCGACCGCGGCGACTGACGAGCCGATCACGGCGAGGCGCGGCGGCAGTGTTTCGGTTACGAGCGCTTCGGTCGATGTCCAATAGGGTGTGTCCGCAAGGCCCGGGATGGGGGGGAGGGACGGTCTGGCGCCGGTGGCGATCAGACAGCGATCGAAAGTCACCGTTCGCTCACCGCCTTCCCTCAGCCGCACCGCAAGGGTGTGGCCGTCGCGAAAGCGGGCATCCCCGTGCAGCACGGCGATGCCCGGATTGCCTGAGAGGATGCTCTCGTACTTGGCGTGGCGCAGCTCATCGACCCGCGCTTGCTGCTGCGCGAGGAGCTGCTCGCGCAGGATCGCGGGCGGCGTGGGCGGCAGTCCGGCATCGAAGGGGCTTTCGCGGCGCAGGTGGGCAATGTGCGCGGTGCGGATCATGATCTTGGAGGGGACGCAGCCGACATTGACGCACGTGCCGCCGATCGTTCCGCGCTCGATGAGCGTCACGCGCGCGCCCCGCTCGATGGCCTTCAGCGCCCCGGCCATCGCCGCAGCCCCGCTGCCGATGACGGCGATGTGCAGCCGGTCGCCGCCATGACCGGGCTTCTTACCTGTAACCATTCGGCTGGGTATGCGTTCGAACGGTCCGTTGCTGGCAGGAGATACTGGCGCCTCGACGAGCGTCGCGCCGTAGCCGAGCCGGGCCACCGCAGCGATCAGGGCGTCGGCTGACACACTGGGCGCGGTGGCCAACCGGGCACAGCCTTCGGCGTAGGACACCTCAGCCGAATTCACGCCCGGAATACGCTGCAACGCGTCCTGGATGTGCGTGGCACATGACTCACAGGTCATGCTGGTGATGTTCAGCCGGGTCACATGCTTTTCCTGTGTGATTCCATCGGAGTGCGCTGTTCGCCTCAGCCCTCAGCCGTGCTTCCCCGGCGGGGCGCACTCAGGTGCGACGCAGTGGCGATTCGACGGCACCACAAGGTCCCACACCGACATGGCGAGCATGAAGGCAAGACCCACATAGAGGAGGGCCGCGGTTCTGATATGGGCGAAGCGCATGAGCAGGGCGGCCGCCAGCACCAGGAACGGACCGATCAGGCCGAGCAGGAGGCGGTGCGTCTGGCGATGGCTGCGCCAGCTCACCGCGTTGGCGACCATCGCCAAGAGGGCGAATAGGGGGATCAGCGTGGTGATGAACAGTCCCTCCCAGCGTGTGAGGAAACCCAGGCCGACAGCCGCGCCGAGACTGGCGAGCGCGGGGAAGCAGGAGGCGCAGCCCATTGCGGAGACCAAGGTGCCGAGGAAACCGGCTTTATCGGCGATGCGTGCGGTGAGCGCCATAGGACATCCTCCGCGTTATGGCTCGATGGTCGAGGGGTAGCCCGCGTCCCGGGTCGCCTTCGTCAGGGTCCCCACGGTGGTCTTTCGGGCATTGAAGGTGACGACAGCGTCCTTCTTTGCGAGACTCACCGCAATCTTACTGACAGCGGGAACTTTCGAAAGTGCTTCCTTCACCGTGATCGGGCACATCGAGCAGCGCATGCTGGGAACGGATAGCGTGACGGTCCGGCTGGCTGCCCACACCGGAGCGGTAACGGCGGCGAGCGCGGCAAAAGCAATCAGCTGTTTCATGGCGAACTCCTCAGCGTCAGTAAAAGAGCGGCGCAACGTAGGGAAAGCTAAACGCAATCAGAACCAATACGGCGACGCACCAGAAGGTCACCTTGTAGGCCGTCCGCACGCGCGCCATGGCGCAACCCTGTCGGGGCTCACAGTGCTGTCGAGGACGGGGGCGAAACAGCCGTCGCCAAGCGACGAACATCGCCACGGGCGCGGCGGCGAGAAAGAGGGGACGATCCGGCTCGAGCAGTGCCAGGTTGCCGATCCAGGCCCCGCTGACCCCGAGCAATGCTAGAACGAGCGGTCCCAGGCAGCAGGTGGAGGCGAGAATGGCTGCGAGCGCGCCCATGGCCAGAGTGCCGTTCTCGATGTTGCGATTCGGTACTGGGATCTCTTGCGGCATGCGCCACCTA
>JAPTUI010000580.1 GCA_028067895.1 Pseudomonadota bacterium
CGGCTCGGCGTCAGCGTCATCGCCGTTCAGTCCCTGCTCGCCCGTGCTCGGCAGGCGTTCCGGGACGTGGGGAGCACGCTGTTGCCGAGCCCCGGGGGAACACAATGACGAGTGAGCGAGATCCGCGTGCACGCGGACACGATCAAATTGCCCGCTTGATCGCCGAGGCCGGTCCCCGGCCGGCGCCGGCGGCACAGCTCGAGCAGCAGGTGCGCGCCGCGGTCGAGGAGGCCTGGCAGCAGGCCGCTGCGCGGCGGCGTCTGCGCCGGGGCGCGCGGTGGATGGCAGCGGCGGCCAGTCTGACGGTGCTCACCGCCGGGCTGCTCTGGGTCGGTCTGTACCGGCACGCCGTGCCGGCGGCGGCGGCGGATGCCACGTTGCTGGCGGTGCGCGGCGACGTGACGGTGCAGGCGCGGCACGAGCAGCGGTTGATCGCCGCCGGCAGCCGTCTGCCGGCCGGAACGACCGTGCAGAGCGCGAGCAACGGCTTCGTCCTGATGACCGTGGCGGCCGACTCGCTGCGCCTCGGACCGAACAGCCGCCTGCGGATCGGCGCGGGCGGTGAGGTCCGGCTCGCCGCCGGACGGATGTACGTGGAAACGAGCGAACCGGCGCGCGGTGCGCCGCCGCTGGTCGTCAAGACGCCGTTCGGCCGCGTCTCGCACCTGGGCACGCAATTCCAGGTCCGGGTGCGGGCCACCGCGATGGCGGTGAGCGTGCGCAGTGGTCACGTGCGCGTGAAGGACGCCTCCGGTCAGGTGCAACATCTGGCTGCAGGTCAGGAAGTCCAAGTGCTCGCCGGCGGGCAGGTGCAACGCCGGGCGGTGAGCCCCTACGGGCCGCAGTGGGCGTGGGCGGATGCGCTGGTGCCGGATCTGCCGATCGACGGCCGGCCGCTCTCGGCGTTTCTCGACTGGTATGCCCATGAGATGGGATTGCACCTGGTGCTGGTCGGTCAGGGCACGGCCGCAGCGCTGCGCCACACCCGGCTCTCGGGGAGCATCGCGGGGCTCACCCCGAATCAGGCGCTGGTGGCCGTCATGGCGACGACCCGTTTCGAATATGATACGAAGGTTCCCGGCGAACTGCGGATCAGCATGCCCGGCCCGACGAGCCGAGGCAGCTGAAGCGAGACGGCGGTACTGATTGCGATGTTCTAGCCCTGTGTGGGCCGTGCTGCTGATCGCAGCGGGTCCCTGCGCCCTGGCAGCGGGCGCACGAGCGGATCATCCCCTGGTCACTCAGGTCCTGCAGCGGCTGGCGAGAACGGGAATACGTCTCATCTACAGCTCGCAGGTGGTCGCGCCCGGACTGCGGGCCCGCCAGGCGGTGCGGGGCGCAACCCCGCTCGAGCAGTTGCGCTCGCTGCTCGGGCCGCTCGGACTCGAGGCGCGCCGCGTGGCCGGTGGCACCTATGTCATCGTCCCGGCGCCCGAGCGCGCCGCGGCGCATCAGCCGCTCGGCCCGCCGCAACCGCTGCTCGATCAGGTGGTCGTGCAGACCAGCCGCTATCAGACGCGGATTTCCTCCAGCCGCACGGCCCAGCGCGCGGCGCTGGAGAACTCACCCGAGACGCACAACGACGCGGTGCGGGCGCTGCAGGTCATTCCCGGGACGACGGCCGCCGGGTACACCGCCCGCACGCACGTGCGCGGCAGCCGCGATGATGAAGTCCTCTACCGTTATGACGGGGTGACGCTGCACGAGCCGTATCACCTGAAGGAACTGCAGAGTCTCTTCAGTCCGGTCGATCCGCTGGCGGTGGATTCGGTCACTGCGTGGACCGGACTGGCGCCGATCAAATACGGCAACGCCATCGGCGGTGTCGTGAGCATGCGGCCACGCCAGATCACTCGTCGCACGGTCGATCTGCAGCTGTCCGAGCAGGGTGCGAGCGCCATGGCGGGTACGCCCTTTGCCGGCGGGCGCGGCACGGTATTCGCGGACCTGCGCCTGCAGAACCAGTTTGCCCCGGTCGGCTGGATCAACTCCGGCGTCGGGACCCCGACGCTCAACGATCTGATCGTGCACGCGACCTGGCGCGCCGACGCCCGCACGCAGATCGCCGCCGGCGTGCTCGCCATCGACGATCACCGCAAGTACTTCGGGAGCGAGAGTGCGCAGAGCAAGGGCGTCTCGGGCGGGGAGTACTACGCATGGCTGCGGCTCGATCACCGCTTCAGTGCCGGCCTGGGCAGCGCCACGGTGCTCTCGGCCGAACAGTCCCATGAGAACGTCAACGGCACGGTCGAGGAGCCGAACATCGTGACCGGCTCGCTCTTTGAGCACAGCTGGCATGCCGTGTACACCCTGCGCCAGGAGGTACGTGATGCGCCCGACGCGCGCTGGTATTGGCACGCCGGTGCGCAGGCGAGCTGGGTACAACTGGTCGACCGATCGTTCGGATCGGCGCAGTTCTCCGCGCCGTTCTATCCGGATCTGCAGCCGGCGAGCACGGCCGTCGCCAATGAGGCACTTGCGGCACATGCGCTCACCTATGCGCTCTACGGCTCGGTTCGCTGGCAGGCGACGCCGCGCGCGACGATCGATCTGGGCGTGCGACGCAACGCCCGGCACTACATCGGTGGCCCCTCCGATGCACAATGGAACGTGCGGGCGAACCTGCGCTACCGGCTGACGCGACGGACCTCCGCGCGCCTCGGCTGGGGTCAGGAGACCCAGGCGAACGTTCTCGATCCGCATCTGGAGAACGGCCAGTTCGACGCCCCGGACGTGCGGCGGATGACGCAGACGGACTTCAGCCTGGATCATCGCTTCCTCGGGCGCAGCGCGGCGCGCGCGGAGTTGTATTACAAGGACGAGGGATCGCCCTCCAGTTACACCGCCTACCTGTTCTCGCCGTTCCCGCTGCTGCCGGAGCTGTCCGTCGACCAGCTGCACATCAACGCGCAGCGCTCGCGCATGTATGGGGCGGAGCTGAGCTTCTCGACCGATCCCGGCCGGGCATTGAGCGGCACGGTGTCCTACGCCTGGTCGCATGCCGAGGATCGGGTCGCGGGCGTGTGGATCCCGCGTGCCTGGGACGAGCCGAATGCGGTCAAGCTCAATGCTCTGTGGCGCCACACGCCGTTCAGTGCCGCCGCCTCGCTCACCTGGCACAGCGGGTGGCCTTATACGCCGTTGCAGATCTCGGCGACGAGCTGGACCGATCCGACGGCCGTGCGGCTCGCGTTTGGCCGGTTCGACAGCGCGCGCCTGCAGTCGTTCTTCACGCTCGATCTGCGTCTGAGCTGGCAGCACCGGCTCGGCCGCGGCACGCTGCAGACGTTCCTCGACCTCTACGATGCGACCAATGCGGCGAGTACCTGTTGTTACAACTACACGGTGCAGCGCTCCGAGGCGGGTCTGTACACGCTGACTCAGACCCGGGCGCCATGGCTGCTGTTCACGCCGATCTTCGGCGTGCGCTGGCACTTCTGAGCGCTGCGCAGCGGCCCCGCGCAGCGCTCGGATGATGGGCGGGGTGCGGCGCAACTGTCAGCGTCCGGCGACAGATGCACGCTGTGCCGATTGATCCGGACCGCAGCGCCCGTCTCACCTTCGGAGCGGCCGTCTCGGCCGGGCAAAACCCGCCCGGCTCCGCACTCGACAGGCAGGTGAACCGTGGATCAAGGCATGTCAGCCAGGACGCATCTGGATCGGCGCTTCAATGCGCAACGGATTCTCGGTGGCGCGCGCGCCGCTGCGGCGATGCCCAAGGTGTGCATCTACTCGCACGACACCTTCGGGCTCGGGCATCTGCGCCGCAATCTGGCCATCGCCGATCAGCTGCTGCGCAGCGAGCCGCGTTTCGAGGTCTGGCTGCTCACCGGCTCGCCGGTCATCCGCCAGTGGACGCTGCCGCCCGGCCTGCACGTGCAGCCGCTGCCGCCGGTGGTCAAGACCGGTGCGGACCAGTATGCCGCGCGTGCCCCGGGGCAGCTGTTCGGGCTCACCAAGGGCTATCGAGAAGCGCTGATCATGAAGCTGGTCGAAGAGCAGCGGCCGGATGTCTTCCTCGTCGATCATGCGCCCTGCGGCATGAACGGCGAGCTGCTCTCGACGCTCGCCCTGATCCGCAACGAGCTGCCGCAGACGCGCACCGTGCTCGGTCTGCGCGACATTCTCGACGGCCCGGCCGCCGTGCAGCGCTCGTGGGCCGAGCAGGACGTGCCGGCGCTGATCGAGCATGCCTACGACGATGTGTTCGTGTACGGCAGCGAGCGGCTGTTCGATGTCGTGTCCGCCTATGGATTGTCCGGTCCCGTGGCGCAGCGTGTGAAGTACTGCGGGTACGTCCTCGGCCGCTCCCGCGCCGAGCAGCTGAGCGCCGCAGCAGGGGCCGGGGTGTGCTGGGACGCGCGGCGCGCTGCCGGGCGGCCCGTGGTGCTCGTCACGGCCGGGGGCGGTGGCGACGGTCACTTCCTCATGCACTCGTACCTGCAGGGCCTGTGCCGCGGTGCCGAGAACGGCTTCTTCTCGGTGATCGTCACCGGGCCGCTCATGCCTCCCGAACAGAGCGCTGCGTTGCAGGCGGCAGTGGCCGGGCGGCGGGACGTGCAGATCGTCGCCTATACCACCGAGCTGGTGCCCAGTATCGGCAGCGCCGAGCTAGTCGTATCCATGGCCGGATACAACACCAGCGTGGAACTGCTGGCGGCGCGCAAGAAGGCGATCCTCGTGCCGCGCAGCGTACCGCGCGAGGAGCAGAAGCTGCGCGCCGGACTGCTCGCCCGACTCGGCCTGTGCGAGTGCGTGCCGGCCGATGAGCGGCTCGCCGCCTCGTTGGCCCGGCAGGTGCCCGCGGCGCTCGTCGCGCCCGGTCCGCACGAGCGGTTGTGGAAGACCGTCGACCTGCGGGGCGCCGAGCGCATCGCGGCGGAACTGGCCGGGCGTGCACTGCGCGCCGCGCCGTGCGTGCAGGGGGCGGCATGAGCGCCTCGCATCGCGGTCCGATTGTCTACGTGCTGAAGCGCTACCCGCGCCTGACCGAGACGTTCATCCTCAACGAGATCCGTGCCATGGAGCGGCTCGGGGAACCGCTGCACATCTTCTCGCTGCTCCCACCTGAGCCGCCCCCACACCATCCGATGGTCGCCGAAGTGCGCGCCCCCGTCCATGCGCCCCCGACGCGTTTCGCCGTCCAGGTGCGCAGGGTGCTCGGCGCACACGCGAGCGTGTTGGCCGCCGCTCCGCTGCGCTACCTCTCGGCCATGGGCCTTGCGCTGCGTCGCACGCTCACCTCGCGGCATCCGATCTCGCTGTGGCGACAGTTCGCGCGCGCCGGGGTGTTGGCAGCGCTCTGCCGCCGCACTGGCGCGCGGCACATCCATGCCCATTTTGCCAACGCGCCGACGTCCGTGGCGCACTTCGCCCATCGCATGAGCGGTATTCCGTTCAGCTTCACCGCGCACGCCAAAGACATCTACCTGTCGCGTCCGGCGATCCTGCGCCGGCACCTGCATGCGGCCCAGTTCGTCACCACCTGCACGGCATACAACGCGGACTATCTGCGCCAGATCGCCCCGGAACTCGAGCCGCGGCGGGTTCATCTGGTCTATCACGGCATCGACCTAGAGAACTTCGCGGCCGCCGAGGCGCCTGCGGTGCGCGCCCGTGGAGGGCGCGCGCGGATCCTCTCGGTCGGCCGGCTGGTACCGAAGAAGGGGCACGAGGATCTGCTCGCGGCCTGCGCGCGGCTGCGCGCAGACGGGGTGGATTTCGAATGCGAGATCGTCGGGGACGGTCCGCTGCGCGCCGCACTGACCGCTGAGGTCGAGCGGCTCGGACTCAGCGAGCGGGTTCGCTTCAGCGGATCGATGACGCATCGGGACCTGCTCGGACGCTATCGGCAGGCCGACCTGTTCGTGCTCGCGCCGCGGATCGCGGAGGATGGCGACCGTGACGGCATCCCGAACGTCATCGCCGAGGCGATGGCGGTCGGCATCCCGGTCGTGGCGAGCGACGTGTCGGGCATTCCGGAGCTGGTTCGCCACGGACAGACCGGATGGCTCGCGCCGTCGCGCGACCCGGCCGCGCTCGCTGCGGCGATGCGCCGGATCCTCGCCGATGCGCCGCTTGCCGAGCGCCTCGCTCGCAGCGCCCGCTCGGTGCTCGAGCGCGAGTTTGATCTGTGGCAGACCACGCGCGGCCTGCATGCGCTGATGGACTGCGACGCATGCTGCGCGCACGACGCGGCGAAACCGCGAGCGGTGCAAGGGAGTCTCCCCGGCGCTGCGGCGGTCGCCGGGGAGGGGGCGCCGTGAGGATCTTGTACCTGAATTTCGATCAGGGCATTCCGGTGCTCGGCGACAAGGGGGCCTCGGTGCACGTACGGGAGTTCGCACGGGCCGCTCAGGCGTTGGGTCACGAGGTGCTGCTGGTGTGCGCGCGGCTCGGCAGCGGCAACGAGGCGCCGCCGGTGTCGATTGCGCAGCTGGCGTGCGAACCGGCTGCGCGGCTCGAGGACAGTCGAGCGCAGCGCTCTGACCTCGAGTCGATCGCAGCTGATGCGGCGCTCGTTGCCGGGGAGCGGGCCAAGATCGCCTACGACGGCGCCCTCCCGGCGCGCCTCGAGCGTCTGCTCGAGACGCGCCGCTTCGTTCCGGACTTCATCTACGAGCGGCACGCGCTGTTTGGCAGCGCCGGGGCTCGGATCGCCGAGCGCATCGGCTGCCCGCGCATTCTCGAAGTCAACGCCCCGCTCGTCGATGAGCACAAGCGCTTCCGCGGTCTGGGCCTCGAGTCGATCGCCCGGCGCATGGAGTGCGCGGCGTTCGCCAGCGCCTCGGTCATCGTGGCGGTCTCGAGCGCAGTAAAGCACTACATTGCCGCGCAGGTGCCGGAGCGCGCCGCGCACGTCCACGTGCTGGCGCACGGGGTCGGCCTTGCCCGCTTTGCCGCCGGTGAGCAGGAC
>JAPTUI010000235.1 GCA_028067895.1 Pseudomonadota bacterium
ATGGCTGACCGAGCCGGGATAAAACGCATCGCAATACTTCCTCGACACCCATCAATTGAGGAAGACCGATGAACGACTCACCCCTGCTCACCCGCGAAGACATGCTCGCGCTGCTGCGCATCCGCTCGCTGACGACCCTCGATGCGATGACTCGGGCGGGCGGAATCCCCGCACCGCAGCGCTTCGGCGACTCGCGGCGTCTGTTCTGGCACCGCGCAACGATCGAGGCATTCCTCGCGGAGAAGTTCGCTGTGGCCCCGCCAGTCCCTGACGCGCCGCCCGCCCCAAGGCGATCGGTCAAAGCGCACAGATCAGCGTGCGCGCAATAGACGCTGCTCGAGCAGGCGTCGCTCAGACTCGCCCGGTGCGCATGACCATTGGCCATACGGCGCCTAATAGCGACCGAATTCGTTCGCGAACGCATCGGTCATCCCCTCGGAGACGTCATCGTTCAACAGGAACCCGTAGTGCTTCTGCACGGTCGCCGGTCGGTCATGCAGTGCCTTGGCCGCGAGAACGATGCTGCCAGAGCGCTTGAGGATTGCGGTCGCGACGATATGGCGCATTGCGTGTGGTCCGAAGCCGGGCGTCCCGACGAAGAAGCGGCGCGTGATCGCCATGAAGCGCCGATTGAGACCGCGCCACGGGCGGTTCTTGCCCGATGGGCTGATGAAGACGTAGTCCGTGGCGGCTCCGGTGAGCAGCGGCCGGTACTCTCGCAAATACCGCTCGAGGTGTGGCCAGACGGCCGGCTGCACGCGGCAATTGTAGTCTGCATCGCGCGCCGCGCCATCGGCATTCTTCAGGCGATGCCGCTCGATGACGATGCGCCACCCTCCGTCCGCATCCTGGCGCAACTCGCCCGAATTGTCGGACCGCCAGGTGAGTTCCTTGACGTTCCGCGCTCGGATCGGATTCGACGAGAGCAGCATGAGGAGCAGCAGATCCCGACCCCATATCGCCTCATCTTTACCCCCTGTGAGAACCCGGGCCGCCTGCATCCGTTGGATAGCATCGGCCACCGCACTCATAGGGCTTCGAAGCTCGACGATGGAGCGGATCGGCACGAACGGATCGCGGGACTTACGCAGTTTCTTGGCAATCTTCTTCTTTGAATTCCTTGCCCACTGCAGCGCCACATCGCACTGGCGCGTCCACTCCGCCTCCGAAGTGATTCCCAGGGTTTTTCCAAACGCCGGGTTATGCCGCAAGAATCCGGTGCTCGGATGCATGAGCATCGCAGCGAACTGCAGCATCGTGAAGATCTCGCCACTGATCACTCCCTCGGCGCGAGTGATGCGCCACTCGAAGTACTGCGAGAGCCGATCAACGTCCGTGAAGAAGCTGAGTGACTGGCAGGCGGCGGGCTCCATCCCTGCCCCACCCCGTTCCGTTGGGCGTGCCAACCAACCGAAATACGCTGCCACATATTGAAAGCAGCGTCCGGCGGTCGGGCAAAGGCGGCCGTTCCTCGAGTCGACCCAGTCATCGGCGGCGCCACGCGCGCTGTTCGCTCCGTGCAGCACCCAAGTCTTGCGATCGGTGGGTTCCACAGGAGCCGCAGACCAAGCGTTCACGCCGTCAAACAACTGCGTTTTCATCTTCACGAGCGCGGTCCACTCCTCTCGGAATGCCGCGGTCGCCTCGGACGGCTTGAGCAGATAGAGATCCTTGCTCAGCCGCGATTGGCGGATACGGTATGCGTTCTTCGGCGTCTCGGTCGCTTGGCGGCCGGGCGATGACTCACCGCCCAAGGTGTCTGAAAGCGCATTTCGAGCGAGTTTGAAAAAAGCCTCGAGTCTCGTGATGTACTTGAAGACGTTCGGGCCTTTCGGATGAACCCCTGCACACCAGCGGCGTAGAGTCGCGACGGGAACACTAGCCTCATGGGCAATCGCGTTGATGGACATGGGGGCACCATCGGGAGTCTGATAATTCTTGACCAACTCACCGAGGGTCGCTGCAAATGGCGCCTTTGAACCTGCCGCCGCGGAGGACTCTCGGTCCAGTGCATTGACGAGCTTTCGCCAAGTCTTGAGGGCACTACGGCGATTGGCAATCACCCGCAAGTCGACTTTGCGCGCCGCGAGCGCAGACACATGCGCCTCCAGTGCCTTCGGGTAGCCAAGCCGAAGGAGTCCGCCAATGGGATTATCCAGCTTCAACCCGCGCTCTTCGGCAAACTGCCGTAAGGCCGTCTCGTAGTTCGGCAGAGAAGCTGGCGTCGGCAGGCCCGGTTGCCCAGCCCGCTCGCGCATCAGCTCGATCAAGGTCTTAATCGTCAAGCATGTCATCGCCATCGCGCGTCTCCGCGCTCTGCGCCGCTGCTGACGGGGGCCCGGGCGCTCATGAAGTGAACCCGGCACCAGATAATGAGAAAAACCTTTATCTATCTGTTTTTCCTGATCTTTTCGTTTCACTTTCCGCATCCTCTTTCTTCCAAGACAGAGGACGTGGACTTCATTAATCGTCGTGGCGGCCGGTGGTTCTTCCCGGTGCCGTGGCCTAATCTGTCAGCCAACACAGAGCTTTGTTGTTGTTGCGCTGCGTGTAGCGACCACGGAATTAAACGCTGCGACCGAGAACTTCATCGCACGGACCGCATGAGCTCTCACTCAAGGGACCTACCAGGAACGTGGGCGAGCCGTGCAATCGCCAACCGGGCGCAAATCCGACCGTCAACCGACCGCTTCGGCAGAGACCAACCGTAATGCGAGCACCCATGTTCTCGGCACAAAGGCGCAGTCCCACGGAATCGCGCAAATCCCGCACGCCGGATCCCCAACGGACGGTGAGTTGGCAATCAACATGAACAAGCGCAATAGAAATCTGCCAGGCATCGTGGTGACAGTCGAAGAAGGGCAGCGCCGGCTCGTCGCCACACGCGCATTCGCGCCTGGCGCCAACGCATTGATCATTACCGAAGCGCCCATCGTGTCGGCACCGGCGAACATCGCGCCGGCTTATCAGGCGTGGTCAATGGTTCGCGGGATGCTGGCGGATGCGAGAAAGCTCAAGTGGGCCCGCAAAGCCGATTTTGCAGCTACACCGCAGCCGTGGGACACGGAAGATCAGGCATTCGCGCAAGAGATCGAGAGCGAATACGGCGTTGCTACGCAGACCGTGCAACTCCTCTATTTTGCCGTCTCAGCCAATCACATTGCGTTCTGGGATGAGAAGGGACGACTCGCGGGCACCGGTCTGTTCAACACTCTGTGCTTCACGAATCACTCATGCGCGCCCAACGCGGACGTCACGCCGATCGCCGGCCGGCGCGGGACGGCGCTTCGCGCGATCAAGGCGATCGCGCCCGGCGAGGAAATCACGTGGAACTATTTTTCGCCGACCGATTTTTCAAGGGCGGCATTTACGGATCGGCAACGTCTGATTCAGGATGTATTCAGATTCCGGTGCCGATGCCTGACATGCCAACGACGCGAGTAGACTCCTTGGCAATCTCGACCGGACGAGGCACATCGACCGCCATCCTCGAACTGTCCATTTTCTACAGCCTGCGCCGAACCGAATTCAGTTGGCAGGAGCACCCCGTGCGCCCCTGAATTTTCCGTGGCGTACTCGGCTATGCCGCCGTCGCCGCTTGGCGCACCCGCTCGATTGCCGCGAGCAACTCGTCCATCTGCGCCGAGCTGAAAAGCTCGTCCGGGCCGCGCGGCGTCAAGTCTGTGAACGGGGACTCGTACAGCATGGCCGCATCTAGAACGCCGTGTTCAGTCAGGTGATCCACGATCAGGTTCACAAACTCAATCTGGTTGGCGCCGAGTGACTTGCCATTCAGAAACCCCGCCATCGCTTCCTTGGCCGCCTGACGATCAAGGCCGACGAGGGAGCGCACAAAGAGCCCCAACCCCTGCGACTCCTCCGCGGCGCGCTGAATATCTTCCGGGGCACCGACGCCGCTCTCGGCCAGGATGCGTTGAAGCTCACCGAGATCGGCGGCCGTCAGCGCCTTGTTCATCCGGAGCTTGTGAATCGCGATGTGATCCTGGTGCGCACGCAAGAATGCCTGCGCCTTTGCGCGGAACTTCGCGTAATTGGTGCCTTCGCCAAATCCAGGCACTTCGATCGCCGTCTCACCACCCATCTCGTCCTCGAAGTCGGTGTAGATGGGCTTGCGCTTCTGTTTCTCGATGAGCTTGATGAGATCACGTAGGCGCCGGCGCATGCTCTCAAGCATCGGGACCGTCACGTCCTGCCACCACTCATCAGTCTGCACATCCTGGATTAGTGCCATCTGCTCGCACACCATCGGAATGGCGGATTTTTCCTCCAACAGCCCGGCGAGTTCCTTGACCTGGTCCCGCAGACGAGCGAAGCCGGGCTCGGACCGCAGCATCGCAAGCTGAAGGTTCAGCACCAGCAGATCGAACCGCTTCGCCTCCTCGTTCTCCGGGTCAAGTTCCGTCGGTAATCCCGCCACTGAGTGCGACAGCTCCCCGAGCGCCTCTGGCGACAAGTGGGTCCACGCCTCGGGTCTGGTGTACTTCTCGACCAGGCGCCGATGCGGTCGCACGACAAAATTGTCGAGATTCATCGCCGCCGTCTCGCGCTGCAATCGCTCGGCGAGAGAGCGGCGCACCTCGCCGTTCGTCTTCGGTGCACCGTAGGGTGCTGCGGTGTCCTTGACGAGTCTTTCCTCTACCCTGTCAGGGCTTCGATGGTCGAGCTCGCCAATTACCTCCAGGCGCGCCTTAAACAGCCGCGTGCCGAGCGATTCACCCACCATGCCCTCGGTGCCCGGGATGTTTTGGCTGAAATACTCCAGGTTCTGGCAGTAGTCGAAGACGCAGAAGAATGCTTTATCCTCACCCAGCCCGAACAAGTCCGGGCACAGGCGCGTCCCCCGGCCGAGCATCTGCCAGAACTTCGTCTTCGAGCGCACCAGCTTGAAGAACACCAGGTTCACGACTTCAGGGATATCGATTCCGGTGTCGAGCATGTCGACCGAAATGGCAATGTGCGGCGCCTTGTCTTTGGCCGAGAAGTTGTCGATCAGACTCTGCGCGTACTCGGTTTTGAATGTGATGACGCGCGCGAACTCGCCCTTGTAGTGCGGATAGTTGGCGTTGAATCGCTCGGCGATGAACTCGGCGTGGTGCTGGTTCTTCGCGAATAAGATGGTTTTGCCGAGCCGATCGCCGCCGGACACCGTCAGGCCTCGCGTCATCAGGTGCTCCAGTACCTTGTCGACGGTGTCCTTGTTGAACAGCCACTTGTTGACCGCCTCGGCCTCTACGCGATTGGGAACAGTGCCGTCGTCGTCCCAATCGAGGGCATCCCATTGGTCCTTGTCCTCTTCGGACAGATCGTCGTATTTGATTCCTTCCCGTTGAAACTTGAGCGGCACCGACACGGCCTTCGGCGGCACGAGAAAGCCGTCACGCACTGCTTCCTCGAGCCCGTAGGCGTCGGTCGGCACGCCGTTCTCGAGATCGAACAGGCCGTAGGTGTTTCGGTCTACCTCGTCCTTGGGAGTGGCTGTGAGGCCGACGAGTAGTGAGTCGAAGTAATCGAAAATCGCGCGGTACTTCTGGAAGACCGACCGGTGCGCCTCATCGATGATCACAAGGTCGACATGGCCGACGCCGAAGCGGCGCTGTCCGTCACGGGCTTCGTCAATGAGGCCCATCATTGTCGGATAGGTCGAGATGAAGACTCGCCCCTCGGCGTCCTTTTCGGTCACGAGATTCACGGGCGAGGCGTCGGGCAGGTGGCGCTTGAAGGCGGTCACTGCCTGATTCACGAGCGCGACGCGATCGGCGAGGAACAGCACGCGCTTGACCCAGTTGCAGCGCATCAGCAGATCGCAGAGCGCGATTACCGTGCGCGTCTTTCCGGCGCCAGTGGCCATCACCACCAGTGCCTTGCGGTCATGGTCACGCTCGAAAGCTTCTGCGATGCGTCGGATGGCACGGGTCTGGTAGTAGCGTTCGACGATGGCGAGATCGATCTCAGCTTCCGCAAGGCGCTTGCGCGTGGAGCGCCGCTCGACGGCGAGCTCGAGCTCCGCCTTCTTGTAGAAGCCCTGGACCGCACGTGGTGGGTAACGCGTGTCGTCCCAGAACTAATGTTCGTAGCCGTTCGAATAAAAGATCAGCGGTCGCTGGCCGAATTGGCGATCAAGGCAATCGGCGTAGAGCTTGGCCTGCTGCTGGCCGACGCGTGTGTCGCGCCGGGTGCGCTTGGCTTCGACGAGTCCCAGTGGCTTGCCGTCATCCCGCCAGAGCACGTAGTCAACATAGCCGACGCCCTTCTGGTTGGGCATTCCGCTGACCTCAAACTCGCGATCCCGCGGCTGATCGAGCGGCCATCCGGCCTCCTTCAACAGCAGGTCGATGAAGTAGTCACGGGTCTCGGCCTCGGAGTAATCGTGCGTGTCCGGTTGTGCCGCTGCGACCTGCTTGACCGCAGCGACTTCAGCGCGCAGGCGCTACAGTTCGTCGTCGAGTGTCGACTTGTCAGCCAGCAACGTGGCGAGTTTCTCGTCGCGCTCGCGCAGTCCCGCCTCGAGCTGTTGCAGCTGCTCAGCGGTCTGCCCGCGCACGGGGGTCGCTTTCGGCGGCGCGCTCGCATTGAAGGCCAGACCCGGCGCCGGCCGTGCGGCTCGGCCGTAGGTGCGGGCGAGCCAGTACGTGACGTGGAAGAGCTCGCGCACCGCGGCTACCGCATCGTCAAGCGGAATGGCTCTGTGCCCATGCACGGCCCGATTGCCGAGCGTATTGATGATCCGCGCCTTGCTGAACACGGCTTCGCCGGCGGCTTGCTTGAAGCTCGGCTCGTGGATCAGCGCCGACAGGTTGTCCTGGTACGGCAGCTTCAGTGTCGCATCATGCTTGTAGGCCCAGCCCACCGCGAGTTCGAGGGCACGCCGTGCATA
>JAPTUI010000525.1 GCA_028067895.1 Pseudomonadota bacterium
CGATGCGGGCGCGCTCGACCAGCACCGCGGCTTCCTTCGCCTGGTAGGCCAGGCGCGTCAGCTGTACCGCCAGGGTGGCCTGCTGGGCGAGGGCCACCAGCAGCTCGCTGTGCGGGACGTCCTCGGCCTTGCGGCGAAAGCGCAGAATCAGGAACCCGACGTTGCGCGAACCGAACACCAACGGATAGACGACTTTGCCGACGTAACCCTCGCGCCGGTCGAAGGCGAGCATGCCGGGCCAGAACTCCTGATGCTGCTGGGCGATGTCGAGGTACATCGGCTCATGCGGCTGGCCGAAGCGGTTGCCGAACGGCGAGCCGGTGGGCACGCTGATCGGGTACGGCGGCTCCTCGAGCTTCCCTTCGACCACGTGAGCGGCGATGCGCCACTCCTGCAGGCTGTCGCGCGAGACGACGAAGGCGCCCGACGCGGCATTGAACTGGCGGGTGGCCTCGAGCAGCAGATGGCCGAGAAACCCGTTGAGGTCCGGCTCGCTCGCCAGGCGCTCGAGGTTGCTGCGGATGACGACGTTGGCCTTGGCGAGCTCGGTGGCGTGCTCCTCTGCGGCGCGTTCGCGCTCGCGGCGCATGTCATCGAGCAGGCGTTGGCGGTGCAGGGCCGCGCCGATCACGCTCGCAGCGGTCTCGAGCGCGGAGAGTTCGGCCGGCTCTATCGCGCGGCGCTGGCGGGTGTTGTCGAGGCCGATGGCGCCGATGAACTCCCCGGCCACCACGATCGGCACCACGGCTTTGCTCTTTGTGCCGATGCCTTCGAAGCGCGCTGAGCGGGTGCAGCCTGCGCTCGATTCGATGGGGTTGATGCACACGCTGCGGCCGGCCCGCAGCTCGCTCGACACGGCAGAAATCTCCCGCTCGTCACAGGCTCGGGCCTCGGCATCATTGATGTGCGGCGGCACGCCTTGGGCGGTCCACTCTCCAACCACGACCAGCAGCGGCTCGCCCTCCGGACCGCTGCGCGAGAGCATGACGTTGACCCGGTCGACGTGTGCGGCCTCGCCGATCAGGCGCAGCACCTCGGGGATGGCATTGCGCACGTCGGGGGCCTCAAGCAGCATGCGGCTTGCCTTGGCCGAGGCCGCGAGCAGGGCTTCCTGCCGGTGCAGCGACTCATTGATATGAGTCAGCTCCTCGGTGCAGGGGATGATGTCCGCCGCCGATGCCAGGCGGGGCGTGAGGCCGGTGTCGGCCGCGGTGCTCATGGCAATAGGTCTCTCGCGTTCCAGGTGAACCCTCGAGCCGTGCGCACCGGGGCGCTGCATCTCGCGCCGCGGTGTCTGGGCGGCGTTCGACGGGCTCGAACCTCATGCGCGGGATTTCCCTATCGGCGCGACCTTGCAGTCTAGCGCGTTGCGCAGGGCTCAAAGCACCGGGTCTCCCTGCTTCCGGGCGACGGCCTCCCCCGGATGGGGGAGGCGGCAGGGGCGGTGCCCTCCGAAGGGCGAACCGCCTGATGTGGTCGGGGCAGGGCAATGCGCCCTCCGGGGGGTGGATAAGCCAGTTCCTGAATGGGCCGAGGCCCGTGATCCTGTCTGCCTTGACGGTAAGGTCGGGGCCCGGTGTAATACGCGGCCCCTCCTCCGGCGGCCAGGTAGCTCAGTTGGTAGAGCAGCGGACTGAAAATCCGCGTGTCGGTGGTTCGATTCCGCCCCTGGCCACCACCCTCTAATCCTTTGAAATTGTAGCAAATTTCACTGGTAGGAAGAGGAGTGACGCGACCAAATTTCCGCGCACAAGACCCAATCCGTGTGCAAAAAATTGCACACAGCGACCGGCCTAGACAGTCTTCACGATGCTGTACGCCGCCCGGCTGTGAGTGCGAGATCATATTGCGACCACTCCACGGTCAGGCACTTGGTATGCAACGGGCTTCGGCTGGAAGCTGCAACGACCCAATCCGAGACGTGCCAACCTAGAGAATGGGCGGATGATCTGACTGCCTGCTCAGACATCACTTTACGGAATCGGTGCCGAGCCATTGCGATGCGGAACCTCTTCGACCAATACAGCGAGCCAGAGAATCGCCTGACTCATGCATTGCTTTCATGTCTATCAAACGACCGCCGCCTTCTTAGACAGTTCATACGTTGGATCCCCGAGACCCGCAGGCTGCCGAGGATGCTTGAAGTGCTCGAGCAGGCGCTCCCCGGAGAGCGCGGCGACGTTTCCGAGGCCGAGGCGGAACGACGAGGATTACCCGACGGCTGCATTACCGACGGCACCGGATGGGCCCTACTCATCGAGAGCAAATTTGCCACGGCAGTCAGCGTCGACCAACTTGGTCGGCATTTGCGCACGGCGGCGCAACACGGGCTGACTGAGTGCAAGCTGCTGTTGCTGACGGTCGGTGAGATCAAGCATAAGCTGCCCGCCAGCGTCATCGCGCGCCGATGGTCTGAGGTTTACCAATGGTTGGCGCGGGAGGCTAGTCGATCGGAATGGGCGCAAGTCGGCAAAGAGTACCTCGAGGTCGCTGAGGCCCGAGGTATCGAGCAGGAATATCTCAAGGAGGGCACCGTGACTGTCTTTTCTGGAATCCCGTTCGGGTGTTCCGAACCCTATAGCTACATTCAGGCGAAGCGCGTCCTTGGGCTGCTTTTGGATGAGCTTCGAAAGGATCGCCGACTCCAACGTCGGTTGGGGACAGACCCCCACAGCAAGGGTCGAGGCGCAATCACTGGCCGCTCGGGACAAGGAGTGTGGGATTTTCTCAGTCTGAAATCCGCCGCACGCTCGAAGCTATTCACTGAATTTCCGCATCTGACCGTCGGTATCCGCGACACGCGCCTCGAAATCTATGTCACTGTTCCGAACGGCGTTCGATCCGAGGTGCGTAAGAATATCTTGGGGGACTCGGATGAGGACTTCGAGCGCCTGATTCAGCGCGTCCACCGCGGCCTATGTGTTGCGCTTCGAAAGCATCCGGGCGCCTCGCCGATGATCGTTTTGGTTCAACGTCACTATCCTTCACAGCGCTCGCCGGCGATCCATGATGCCCAGCTTCGGTTCGATTCGAGGACTGCATTTCGTGAATCTGCGTCGCGCGGGAATGTGAAGCATCAGCCTGAGTGGTTGCAGTTGGCCCACGATGCCTTGAAGGGACGACGCTCAAACCTGCAATTCCAAGTCGGGGCCGATTTTCCATATGACCGCTGTCCGGCAGTCGCAACCCCAAAGATCACTGAGGTCGCCGTTGCAGTATGGTTGGCATGCGAGCCGCTGGTGAAGACGGCGCTCGAATAGCTTAGGTGGGACGGAATCTCGCTTCGGGTGATCGACCCCGAATTTCCATCTCTGATGCTTCGTATCGCATCAGTTCACGGCCTACTGCAAAAGGCGAGGGTCCGCTGCACGAAGCCTCGCACTAGGCCATCGGTGACAGGGACGGTCGCATAACCAGTCGGGTTCGAGTCATGATGAAAGAGATTTCCGAAATCCGTAGGATCTCGAAGCTCCTGCACGTCCGCCGCCGACATTATCAGACTCCCCTGTGCCGGAACCCCGACCTTGCGCGATGAATCGTTGAACATTGGCCTCGTCGAATGCATATTTGCGCCTGGCCACGGCGCACCTCCGAACACCGAAGGATTCCACCACTTGCGCTACGATGACCTGCGGTTCGCCGCGCTCCGTAACGCCTTGGAGTCCCTCGCACAGGGCGTCCAGCACACCGAACCATTCATTAGCCACGCCGCTCCGCGGCGGCAGCGGCTCTGTCTAGAGAGATCCACGAATATCGCGAACATAGCAGCGCCACCAAGTCTAGCGGCATCTCACATCTCGATGACCAGCGTCGGATTGAAATCTGGATTCGAGCCCGGACGCGGTACTTCCCGCGCCACGTGCCAAGTGGAAAACTCAGACCCGCGGCTTTCGCCAAGGTTTCAAACAGATCCGCCGACCAGGGCGGCCGGCCATCCCCCGGCTATTGCAGACCACGCGGGTTCTGCGCTCAATGTAGTCGAGCATTGCGTGGACGTGTCCGTGAATCCAAAGATCCACGTGCGCCCCCATCATATCTTTCAGATCGCTTGCGTAAGCTGCGGCTCGGAAATTTTCCTCATCACATCGCGATGTCACTTTTACACTTTGTGCAGACGGTGCGTGGTGCGTCACCGCCACGGTCCGACCCGCGAACGGCTGCGCAAGAGCTTCATTGAGCCACTTGCGCTGCTGCTGATGCAACTCGACTAGGTTGCGCGGCACGACCGTGCAGAAGTCATCTCTAAAAATATTGGCAAAGTCACTGAGATTTCGCGCCGCGTTGGCGCAGTCATTTTCAGCGATCGCATCCATCTTCAGTGGGTCGGAAATACTTTGGTTGTCTGCATTCAGTCTGAAATAAGTCCACAGAGTGCAGTCGATGAACCGCACTTCACCAAACACTACTTCATCGCAATCGAGTAGCTTCACGCCGGCTCTCGATGCCTCCTGCTTCAGGACGGTTGGCGTCTTATCGAGGGTACCGCCGTAATACTCATGATTTCAGAGAATAGCCACGATTTCCGCATCCGGAAATTGCTCGCGCGCCCACACGAATCCGCCGGAGCCATTCTTGATATCACCCGCAATCACCACCACATCCGCCTCCGCAGGAGGCGGTTCCCACGTAGCAACATCAACGTGTAAATCTGAAAGCACGCGAATCTTCATCTCGGATCACACCTCGACGATCAGCGTTGGATCAAACTCCGGATTCGGCTCGAACGGCAGGTACCCTCTCGGATTGCACACTACGCGCGTATCCCGCTCCACGTAATCCGATGAGTTATGCATGTGGCCGTGAATCCAGAGTGCGATCTGTGGAGACATCAGTTCTGTCAGATCGCTCGCAAATGCCGCGTTCAGGGTGTCACCCTCAAACTTCGGCGCGATACTACGGATACTCGGTGCGTGATGCGTAACGACGACCGTTGGGCCGGCCGCCAGTTCATTAATCATACGTTTCAGCCAGGCACGACTTTCGCGGTGGATCTGGTAGGCATCGGCCGGGGTGAAGGAGCCTCCCCACCGCCGGATCAGCTGGAAGTCGGTGATGCTGTCTTGGCACTTGCGCATCACGTACTCGATGCGCGCCGGCCGCGAACCAGAAAGCTCGAAATCTGTCCAGAGCGTCGTTCCGACGAACCGCACACCCGAGATGTCCAACTCATCGCCGTCGAGAACGTGGACGCCCTCGGCGCGGCCGGCCTCGCGGATTCGCTCGCGCATCTCGTCGAGGTCAAATCCGTAATACTCGTGATTGCCTGGCACATAGATGATCGGGATGCGAGTAAAGCATTCGCGCGCCCATTGAATCCCGAGGACGCCTTCAGCGATGTCTCCAGCCAACACCACAATATCCTCGCATCCCGACGGCGGACGCCAATCGGCGAACTCCAGATGCAGGTCTGAAAGGACGCGGATCTTCATTCGCCCTCCCCTTCGACGACGACGTGGCCCTCAAGATCGACGATCTCGCGGAGCGCGACGCCGATCACCTTCGATCCGTTGCCGAGCTGCGCCTCGTAGTGCTCATGATGGTGGCCGTGTAGCATAGTTCGCACGCCAAGTTTCTGCGCCAGGTCACCCAGCGCCGGGACCCCATTGCGATGCGTTCCCGGGGCTTCATGAGTCACGAGTACGTCGGCTCTCAGCCGCGCGAGTCGTTGGTACACGTCCGCAAAGATCGTACTGCGTTGCCTCAGTGGTAACCCACCGCGCCACCGATTGCCCCGTCCGCCGCGCCGAATGAAGTCAGCGGAGGATTCGAAAGCCGGATCGGCGGGAGGCCTCCAAATTTTTTCCCGGAATACCCCACCGAGCCCGGCGATCCGCATTCCTGCGACTTCGACAACCAGACCGTGTAGATTGCGATCCGCTAGGGAGGAGCCATAAAGGTTGTCGTAGCTCGATTCGCGATCGGTGTCGTGGTTCCCCTGAATCCACCAGACCGCTGTGTGCTGAAGGATCGGCGCCAGAACTTGGTCGAGCGGTGCCGGCGACTCAAGATCACCGAGGAAGATGACGGCAGCAGGCAGGAACGCCTGTGCCGCCTTGATCACATGGTCGAAGTGACCGTGACAATCGCCGCAGAAGAAAATCCGCCCGCCTCGCGACCGAGTCGTTGTGCCCGGCAGCCTATCCATGAGTCACTCACTTAAGCGGTCTCCTGCATAGTTCCCTGCGCAACGCAGAGCGCGTGGCGGAATGCTTCGGCGTATGCAAGGGCCGCCAAATCCGACGTCATGGCATCCTCATATGAGAACTGTCGGCATTCCGGCGGCTGCAATACGCTTGAATATTCATGTGCCACGGTTGGAGCGCTGTGTCCTCCTCAACAACAAAGATGATGTGCGCCGTCTCATCTTCCGCGCGTAGTCGTTGCGCCGCTTCATCTTTTGACTCACCTGCCGATACGACCACGTATTTCACGCCCCGCGCAGCGTACGGAGCAACCGCTCCGAGCGCATTTGTCGCCTCCTGTCTGCGGCAGAGCACGTATGTCTCCGGCTCATTCATTTTTGAGTTATCCGAGAAGCGATTCCACGGCCAATTCTACTCGCCGAATGCCCGTGAAGCCATGATCAAGCATCAGATCGAGCGGTTTCGATCGCAGCGCCGCTGCGACGTCTTGTTCGCCATGCTGCGCGACGGGACCTTCTACCACCCGGTCACCCCCAAGGCTGCTTGACAGAAACATAGGGGCACCCCCCGGTGTTCTCGATTCAGATCCCCAGGATGTCGCGCGTCCCATCGGGCAGCGCGCCGAGTGCGAGGCAAATCTCCTTGTTGGGCGACACGGCGCCGGCGCGGATCTTCACCCGCAGCGCATCGAAGAACACCACCGGGTACATCGGCTCGAGCGGGCGGCTCTGCCAGG
>JAPTUI010000566.1 GCA_028067895.1 Pseudomonadota bacterium
CGGCGGCATCCGGCCCCATCACTACTGCCTGCCAGTGCTGAAATCCGAGCCGGACCGCGAAGCGCTCTGTGCGGCGGTCGCAAGCGGCTCGCCCCGGCTGTTCCTTGGCACCGACAGCGCCCCGCACGCCCGCGCCACGAAAGAGAATGCCTGCGGATGCGCCGGGATCTTCTCGGCGCACGCAGCCCTCGAGCTGTACGCCGAGGCGTTCGAAGCGCTCGGCGCGCTGGCGCACCTGGAGGCGTTCGCGGCGCACCACGGCGCGGACTTCTATGGACTGGCGCGCAACGAGGGGCACGTGCGCCTCGTGAAATCCGACTGGACGGTTCCCGAGCACTATCCCTACGGCGCCGAGACGCTGGTGCCGCTGCGCGCCGGGGAGCGCATCGGCTGGCGTCTGGAGAGGGCAGCGCACGCATGAGTGAGCCGAATGCCCCCGTGCGCGGTCCGATGGCCAGCCGCTTTCGCGGCTTTCTGCCGGTCGTGGTCGACGTCGAGACCGGCGGCTTCAACGCGGCCACCGATGCGCTGCTCGAGATCGCTGCGGTGATGATCGACATCGACGCCGATGGCGTGCTGCGCCGCGGCGTGACGCACAGCTACCACGTCAAGCCCTTCGAAGGCGGACGTCTGGAACCGGCCGCGCTGCAGGTGACGGGCATCGACCCGTTTCACCCGCTGCGCCCGGCGCTGCCCGAACACGATGCGCTGCAGAGGATCTTTCGCGAGATTCGCCATGCCATCCGTGACTACGGCTGCCGGCGGGCGATCCTGGTCGGGCACAACGCCGCGTTCGACCTCGGGTTCCTCAACGCCACGGTCAAACGCGCTGACCTGAAGCGCAATCCCTTCCACCCCTTTTCCTGCTTCGACACCGCGACGCTGGCCGGTGCGGCCCTCGGCCAGACGGTGCTCGCCAAGGCGGCGATGGTGGCGGGCCTGGAGTGGGACCCGGCGAACGCACACTCGGCCAGCTACGACGCCGAGCGCACCGCGGATCTGTTCTGCCTGGTGTGCAACCGCCTGCACGAGAGCTTCGGCGAGGCACAGAGTCGCGCCCTCGCACTCGGCTGGCAGAGCCAGCCGGGCGAGGCCGAAGAGCCTTAAGCGGCCCTTACGCCGGCACGGCGAGTGCGCCGGCGCCAGAGAGCACCTTCTCGAGCTCTCCGCTCTGGTACATCTCGAGCGTGATGTCACAGCCGCCGAGCAGCTCGCCGTTGACGTACAGCTGCGGGTAGGTCGGCCAGTTCGAGTAGCGCTTCAGTCCCTCGCGCAGCTCCGGATCCTCGAAAATATTGACCGCCTTGAACTGCGCGCCGAGGGCACGCAGCGCCGCAACCGTCTGCGCCGAGAAACCGCACTGCGGAAAGTCCGGCGTGCCCTTCATGAACAGCACCACCGGAGCGGCGCCGATCTCGCCCTTGATTTTCTCCACCACGTCCATCGCTTCACCTCTTCAGGGACATTTTGCGCCGCTCGATCGCGGCGATCACTTGCCATTGCTCCGCGGCGCTGAGTGCGCTCCAGCGGGCGATCTCCGCCACGGTCCGCAGGCAGCCGACACAATATCCCCGTTCATCCAGCGAGCAGATCTTGACGCAGGGAGAGGGGGGAGGACTGGAAGCCGGCGCGGGAACCTCGAGCATGCGAGCACCATTATGAGGCCGCGCGGCACAGGTTCAATCCCCACGCTGCATGGTAGCCTGCGCGCATGAGCGAACCGACCCCTGCAGGCCCTGCCTTGCTGCCCCCCGCCGACCTCGACGCCCAGGTGAGCGCCGCGCTGCGCGAGGACGTGGGCCGCGGCGACGTCACTGCCGCCCTGGTCCCGCCCGAGCAACGGGTGCGCGGACAGATCGTCAGCCGCGAGGCGGCCATCCTGTGCGGCCAGCCCTGGGTCGAGGCCTGCTTCCGGCAGCTCGACCCCCAGATCCGCCTCACGTGGCACCTGCCCGAAGGCGCCGCGCTCGCGCCCGGCGCGCGGGTGTGCACCGTGGAGGGTGCGGCGCGCGGGGTGCTCACCGGAGAGCGCACGGCGCTGAACTTCCTGCAGCTGCTCTCCGGGACCGCCACCGCCGCGCACCGCTTCGCCCAGGCCGTGGCCGGCACCGGCTGCACCGTGCTCGATACGCGCAAGACCCTGCCCGGACTGCGCAACGCGCAGAAGTACGCGGTGCGCTGCGGCGGGGCGGCCAATCACCGCATGGGCCTGTACGACATGGTGCTCATCAAGGAGAACCACATCCTCGCCGCCGGCTCGATCGGCGCGGCGGTGGGCGCGGCGCGCCGGCTGGCCGCCGGCGTGCGCATCGAGGTGGAGGTGGAGTCGCTGGAGGAGCTCGAGCAGGCCTTCGCGGCCGCCCCGGACATCGTCATGCTCGATGAGTTCTCCCTCGAGGACATGCGCGAAGCGGTCGCGCGCAACCGCGCCCGCGGCCGTCCCGTGCAGCTGGAAGCCTCCGGCAGTGTCAGCCTCGAGAGCATCGCCGAGGTCGCCGCCACCGGGGTTGATTTCATCTCCGTCGGGGCGCTCACCAAGCACGTGCGCGCCGTCGACCTGTCGATGCGCCTGGAATTCCAGACGCGCTGATACTGCCGCTCAGCCGGCGAGCTTGCCCTCGAGGTGCGTGGCGAGCTCCCCGATGGTCGGGAAGTCGAACAGCTCGGTCAGGTCGATCTTGCCCGGGTACTCCCGGTCGATCTGCTCGTGGATCTCGATCAGCTTCAGCGAGCTCGCACCCAGTTCGAACAAATTATCGCTGACGTCCACGCGCCGTCCGCCGAGCGCCGTCTCGCAGATGCCCTTCAGCTTCTCCTCGATGGCGCTGCGCGCCCCGCCACCGCCGCCGCGCGCCTCCCGCAGCGCGGCGAGCGTCTTCAACTGCGCATCGAACTCCCCGTTCGCATACGCCTCCTCGAGCAGGTGCCGCTGGATCTTGCCGCTGGTGGTCTTCGGGATGCGCTTGACCGGGACGACATCGGCCACTTCGAGGCCCGTCTGCTCATTGATCCGCCGTGCCGCGGCATTCGCCAGCGCCACGAAGTCCTCGACCTCGCCGCGGTGCAGCACGAACAATGCCAACTGTTCGCTCGCCTCGCCGGCAGCGCGCACGCCAGCGGCCACGACCTTGCCGAGTTCCAGGCCCTCGATCGGCTGCAGGATCGACTCCAGGTCGTGCGGATAGTAGTTCTGGCCGTTGACGAAGATGATTTCCTTCGCCCGTCCGGTGACGTAGAGCTCGCCCTGATGCACCACGGCGAGATCCCCGGTGCGCAGCCATCCGTCGGCGGTGAACGCCGCGGCGTTGGCCTCGGGGCTCTCGAAATACCCTGGCGTGACGTTGTCGCCACGAATGTGCAGGTGCCCGACTCGCGCCTCGGCCAGCGACCGGTCCTCGTCGTCGGCAATGCGTACGCGGCAGTACGGAATGGCTTTGCCTTCCGAGACCAGTTCGATGCCCTCGCGCTGCGCCACCGGCAGCGGCTGCACCTCGTGACCGACGGTGAGCCCGTGCCGATTGACCACCAGCGTGCGCAGCGGCGCACCCGGGACCGGGAAACTCACCGCGAGAGAGGCCTCCGCGAGTCCATAGACCGGATACATCGCGTTGACGTTCAGCTGCGCCGGCGCCATACGCGCCATGAACTGCCGGCACAGCGCCACCGAAATCGGCTCCGCGCCGTTGAAGATGAGCCGCACGGACTGCAGATCCAGGTCATCGACGGTGCGATCGCCGAGCACCTTCAGGTAATGCTTGTAGCCGAAGTTCGGCGAACACAGGATGGTGGCGCGGATGCGGCTCGCCAGCTGCAGCCACAGCAGCGGACGGCGCACGAACAGATCGGTGGGCATCAGGTGCGCGTGCACCCGGTTGAAGAACATGACCAGGTGAAAGCCGATCAGGCCCATGTCGTGCGTGAGCGGCATCCAGGAGAGGCTGACGTCCTCGGGGTTGAACCCGGCTACCTCGGTCGCGCCGCGCGCATTGGCGAGGATGTTGCCGTGCGTCAGCACGACGCCCTTCGGCTCGCTGGTCGAGCCGGAGGAGAACTGGATAAAGGCGATGTCTTCGGGGCGGGCGGTGTGCACCTTGCCGGCGCGTGAGATGTCATCGAGGTCATCGACCAGAAACGCCCGGCGGCGCAGCGCCTCGAACGTCTCGGTCTGACCCGTCTCGGCCGCGAACGCGCCGATGCGCTCGAGCGAGCGCCGCTCGGTGTAGATCATCGGCTCACCGAGGCGCCGCGCGATGCGCAACAGCTTGTGGCGGTGCTCATCGCTGATGCCGAGCGCCACCGGCACCGGCACGATGCCGCCGAGCACCGCCGCCCAGAATGCGTCGATGAACTGCTCGTTGTGGCCGAGGAACAGGATGAGTTTGTCGCCGGGGCGCGCCCCGAGCTTTTGCAGATGATGGAGGATGCCGAGGGCGCGCTCGTGTAACTCGGCGAACGCGACCGTGCGGGCGTCCTTCTCGCCCTCGTGGTAGGTGATGGCGCGCGGGAACTGGCGGTTCGCCTCGAGCAGTTCGGTCAGGGTCGTGACATTGAGCATCAGCGCCGTTCCAATTTCATGTAGACGGGGTTGCGGGTGCGCAGGTTGATCTGCGCCTCGAGCGCGAACGGTTCGCGCGGGACGTGCACCAGACGAAACTCGCGCGCCACGCGCTGCACGTGCATCAGCATCTCGTAGAGCGCGAACGTCTCCCCGATGCAGTGGCGCGGGCCGGCGGCGAACGGCATGTACGCGAAGCGCGGCCGCTCGGCCTCGTGCTCGCGGTCGAAACGCTCCGGCATGAAGGCATCCGGATCGTGCCAGTAGCGCGGATGGCGGTGCAGCAGATACAGCGGCAGCAGCACGTTGGTGCCGGCGGGGACCTCGTAGCCCGAGAGCACGTCCGGCTCGATCGTGCGCCGCGAGAGCAGCCAGCCCGGTGGATACAGCCGCAGCGCCTCATCGATCACCTGGCGCGTATAGGGCAGCTGCTCGAGTTCGGCGAGACTCGGCGCGCTCAGCGCGCTCACCGGCGAGGCGTCGAGCTCGGCGTGCAGCTTCGCCTCGACGTCGGGGTGCTGCGCGAGCAGGTACCAGGTCCAGTTCAGACCGCTCGCGGTGGTCTCGTGCCCGGCGACCACCAGGGTCATGATCTCGTCGATCAGCTCCCGGTCGCTCATGGGCGCGCCGGTGTCCTTGTCGCGGGCGTTCATGAGCATCGCGATGTAATCGAAATGCTCCTCCTGCCGCTCGCGCCGACGCGCGAGCAGCCCGGCCACCAGGCGGGTCAGGGAGCGGAACTTGTAGGCGAACTGCAGATTGCGGGCCTGCTCCTTGGTCACCACCTCGAAGGGGTTACCACCGAGCTCGGCGCTCATGCGCTCAAGATCGCTGCCGAAGATCGCCTCCAGCACGATGCTCAGGGTGAGTTCACTCATCTCATCGGTGAGATTGACCGGCTCGCCGCTGCGCGCCGCGGCCGCCCACCGCTCGAGCAGCCCGTCGTTGGCCGCGGCGATGCGCGTAGCGAACTCGGTGATGACCCGCCGGTGAAACAGCGGCTGCAGCATCATGCGCTGACGCCGCCAGAACTCGCCCTCGCTGGTCATGATCCCGTTGCCAAGCAGGATCTTCACCCGGTCAAGACCGATGCCCTTGGTGTAATTGCGGTGGTTCGTGACCAGGATGCGCTTGACGTCATCCGGGTGGTGCACCACGTAGGTGTAGGACTTGCGCGCCGGGACGTAGACCCGGTACAGGTCCCCGTGCGCGGCGAACAGCTCGATCATGCGTTCCAGGGAGTCGTCCGTGGAGCCGATGTCGAAGGCCTCGTCCGCCACCGGCGGACCCTGCTGGGTTGTCTCAGTCGTGCTCATGTAAGCTCTCAATTATACCCATCGGCGCCCCTGCCGATCCCATTGGAGTCACCGCTCGCATGACCGAGCCCGGCCTGCGCAATTCGCTCTACCGCACGGTCACCCGTTCGGACCGACGCATGACGCGGCTACGCCGCGCGCTGTACCGGCTCGCCATCCCGCTCGGCCTCGCCGTGATCCGCGCCTGGTGGGGCATGTGCCGCGTGGTGCGCATCGAAGGCGAGGAGGGCGGTCGTGCCGGCGCGCGGTCGCACGTAGGAGACGGCCGGCTCGGCCTCCACCCAGGCGTCCAAGAGCGCAAGGTTTTCGCGCACGATGGCGAGGCTGCGGCGCAGCACGGCGTCCCGGTGCCCGAGGGCGAAGGCGGCGAGGTGGTCGTCGATCATGCCGCAGCTGATGGTGGTGTAGTCGCGGCGGCTGAGGACCGCCGTCATGAGGGCCCCATCGCGGCTGGCGACCCAGCCCAGGCGGAGGCCCGCAAGCGAGAACACCTTGGACATGCTGGCGGTGGCGACGCCGCGCTCGTAGAGGTCGACGATGGACGGCGCAGGCTCGACGCCGGGCTGCAGCAGGTCGCGGTGCACCTCGTCGCAGAGGATGTAGGCGCCGGCCGCGCGCGCCATGGCGACGATCTCCTCGAGCATGGCGCGTGGCATGAGGGCACCGGTCGGGTTGTTCGGGTTGTTCAAGACGAGGAGCTTCACCCGCCCGGCCATCTGGCGCCTGAGGACCGCGAGATCGGGCAGGTAGGCGTTCTCGGGCCGAAGGCGCACCAGCTCCACCTGGGCGCCGAGGGCGCGCGGCACCTCGTACAGCTGCTGGTAGGCGGGCACGGCGACGACAACCCGGTCTCCGGGCTCGCAGAGCGCCGAGAGGGCGAGGAAGTTCGCCTCGATGGCCCCCACGGTCACGACCACGT
>JAPTUI010000232.1 GCA_028067895.1 Pseudomonadota bacterium
GAGACGCGTTTCAGTTCGACGGCTGCACTCATCATCGTTCCCCAAGGTTGTGGCGTGCGGGTTGCGCAGAATCCGCGAGTTCCCGTTTCAGGAGTTCCAGGAGTTGGCCATCGTCGAGCCCCGCTTCGCGGCCCGCTCTCACCGCACTGCGCAGGGCCTGGACTGCGGCGGCATGCCGGTCGCTTCTGGAGCGGTCTGCGCCACTCGGCGCAACGAACGTGCCGAGTCCCTGGTGCCGCAGGATGATCCCGTCGCGTTCGAGTTCTTCATACGCCCGCTTGACCGTGATGAGACTGACCGCCAGCTGCGCTGCCAGCACCCGAAACGAGGGCATCGGGCTGCCAGCAGGGATGCGTCCACTGGCCACTTCGCGACGGATTGCTTCGACGATCTGCTGGTACAGCGGGGCGGAGCCCCCGGTGGACAGGGGGGCTAGCTGCAGGGTAGTGACATCCTCGGGCACGCCGACTGTATATAATAAATATACACACTAAGCAAGCGGTGTCGTCCGGAGCCGGTGGCGTCAGCGACACCGGTTTGTGTGAGCCGGGTGCGGCTGATCGGGCGTGTTGGAAGCCTGAAGCGTGAGCAGGGTCATGACGTGCGTTGCGCTGTGCCAGAGTCCCCAGGAGCCGAATGCCCGAGATGTTCGCCGACTCAGCAGTGGGGGCGAGGACCCCCAGCGTTGTGCGCTTCTGAGAAGCGGGTTCACCGTCGAGGAGTGGTCAGTGGGCTGCGGGCACGTGGCGCGACCGTCGTGGCAGGACGCAATTGCCCCGGGGGCTCACCGCTGTCCGAAGAGTTCCCGGAACTGCGCGGACCGAAGTGTTCGAGCAGAAAATCGATGAATGCTCGGACCCGCGCAGGCAGATGCTGGTGGCTCAGGTACACCGCATACAGATTGAAGGCGGGCGCCTGCAGATTCTCAAGCAAACGAATCAGGCGGCCGTGGCGCAAGTCGTCCTCGACGATGAATGCCGGCTGCAGGATGATCCCGCCGCCCGCAACGGCTAGACGCCGCAACAGATCGCCGTTGGTGGCATGAACCTCAGGACGCACCCGCACGGTGATCTTGCGGCCCGCCTCGTCCGTGAATGTCCAATCGTCGCCCGACCAGAGATATCTGTAGCTCAAAACCTCATGGCTGGAGAGCTCGGTGGGTTCCCTGGGCGTGCCATGGCGCTGCAGATACTCCGGTGCAGCGCACAGCACCATGGCGATCGGTGCGATTCGTCTGGCGATGAGTCGACTCTCCAGCGCAGTGGCGATGCGCAGCGCGACGTCAAACCCTTCGTTGGCGAGATCCACGACGCGGTCCGAAAGGTCGATATCCAGTTTCAGCTGCGGATATCGGGTGCGAAACTGCGGCAGCACGTCAGCGAGGCGCAGTACGCCAAATGACAACGGGGCGGAGACTTTGAGCGTCCCAGTCGGACGGGCCGTTCCAGCCGCCGCGTTCGATTCCGCTTCGGCGATCTGCTCGAGGATGGCTCGCGCGCGAATGCAATATTCCACGCCCGCCTCGGTGAGCGACAGGCGGCGCGTCGTGCGGTTGAGCAATCTCGCCCCGATATGCGCTTCGAGCGCACTCACCTGACGGGTGACGGCGGCATTGGAGAGGTCCAGGGTTTCTGCCGCTCGCGCGAAACTGCCGGAATCGACGACCTGGAGCAGGACCTTCATGCCGTATGCGATATCCAAAATGCCCTCGAATATTCCGAAATACACAATAATGAATTCATTATAATGATATTTATTTACTTTTGAAGAGACTCTAGAGTGATCTCCGAGGGAGTGGTGACGCATCGTGCGGTGCTCTCCGGCACATCGAGTCCGCCGGGTCGCGCCGTGACGGGCCAGCCGCTCCCGCTACGGCTTCGCAATTCTCTTGGGAGATCAACATGATCAAGACAACGACTGCGCCTTACGGCATTGCACTGCTGCGGGTGAGTCTCGGAGTTCTGTTCCTCGCACATGTCTCACTGAAGATCTTTGTCTTCACCGTCCCCGGCTTCGTCGGCTATTTCGCCTCGCTCGGTCTACCTGCCGTTGCCGCGTACGGCGTGATCGCGCTCGAGCTCGTCGGCGGGATTGCATTGGTGCTGGGGATCTATGCTCCCTGGATCGCGGTACCGCTCGCGATCGAAATGCTCGGCACCATCGTCATGGTCCACGGACACAACGGGTGGTTGTTCACGAACAAGGGCGGTGGATGGGAATATCCGGCATTCTGGATGATCAGCCTGATTGCGCTCACGCTGCTCGGTGACGGCGCATTCGCACTACGTCCCACTGCACGCACGGGCTGAACCACGGATGCACCGGCAGCGCCGGCACGGCGCGAGAGTGCGCCCGTGCCGGTGCCATCCGTACGCCTAAGTCGACTCTTCGCCGGTGAGAAATTCGCGCATCAGCCGCAATAGCGTCTCGGCGCGAATCGGCTTGCTGAGGATCCTCAACTGCGGATCAGGCGAGAGTCCGCGGATGGCGCTCGAGGTGTCGCCCGTAACCAGAATGGCCTTGAGCTGCGGACCGAGTCGCTCGCGCAGCGCGCTGATCACCTGGATGCCCGTCTGATTCGGGCCCAGATGGTAATCGGTCATCAGCAGATCGAGCCGCGCACCGCTATCGATCGCCGCGAGCGCCTCTTCGGCCGAGGCGACCGGGATCACGTGGTACCCCTCGATTCTGAGCAGCATCCGTGTCGCATCCCGTACGCTCGGATCGTCCTCGACCAGCATGACGTTCGGTTGGCTGCCGCTCGCGTGCGGATCCGAGCCGTTGGCACTCTCGTCGCTCTGCGTTGACGCGATGCTGGTTTGCGGCCCGGCGGCCGGCAGCAGCAACGAGAATGTCGAGCCCGAGCCGACGCGCGAGCTCACGTTGAGTCTGAGTCCGAGCAACTGAATGATTCGTTTGACGATGGACAGGCCGAGCCCGTAGCCGTCGCGCGATGAGTTGGTGCTCACCCCAACCTGGTAGAACTCGTCGTAGATCAGTGCGAGCTGATCAGCTGGGATCCCGATGCCCGTGTCGGTGACGTCCAGACGAACCGCCGCCTCGTCTAACGGTACACAACGCAGCGCAACAGAGCCCGCGCGCGTGTACTTCACGGCGTTCGAGACCAGGTTGCGAACAACTTGCTCGACCAGTGAAGGATCGCTGCGCACCCAGACGTTCGCTGGATTCGCTTCCAGCGCCAGGCCCTTACCCGCCGCAACGCTGGAGAACTCGCGACGGATTTCATCGCAGATTCGCGCCAGGGAGAAATCGGTGATCTCCGGTTTGATCGCGCCGGATTCGAGCTTGCTGATGTCGAGCAGCGCATTGAGCAGTCGCGACATCGCACCAATGGCCTTCTCTTGCTGCGTCAGTGCTTCGGTGAGCAGAGGATCATGGACAGTCCGGCGCAGCGTACCGTTCAGCAGTGCCAGCGCTTGCAGCGGTTGGCGCAGGTCATGGCTCGCAGTCGCCAAAAACCGGCTCTTGCCCTGGTTTGCTCGATCCGCGCTCTCGCGCGCCAGATCGGCCAGTTCGCGCGCCTCTTCAGCTACCGCCCGC
Organism: Pseudomonadota bacterium; assembly: GCA_028067895.1. GTDB lineage: Bacteria > Pseudomonadota > Gammaproteobacteria > Steroidobacterales > Steroidobacteraceae > 13-2-20CM-66-19. The sequence goes on from JAPTUI010000232.1 coordinate 3,562, forward strand.
GCCGCAATCAGTTCCTTCTGAATGCGCTGCCGATCGCTGACGTCACGGATTGCAGCGACGACCAGGGTCTCGCCGCCGTCGACGACCGGACTGAGACTGATCTCCACGGGAAATTCGGAGGCATCACGCCGCAACCCGTAAAGCTCGAGATTCTGGCCCATGGGGCGGGCGCGCATGTGCGCGCGGTAACTGGCACGGTGCTCCAGGTGACGTGTTCTGAAGCGCTCGGGGAGAAGCGTTTCGATGGGCCGCCCCACGATCTCCTCTCGGGTATAACCGAAAAGTGCAAACACCTGGCGGTTGACGAACCGCACCAGCCCAGCGGCATCGACGATGAGCATGGCATCGGGTGCCGCCTCTAGGGCGCTGCGCGCGAGTTCTGGGGGTGTCAAGCGCATGACGAGCGCTTCCTCTATATATTCCCTGATTTGACCTGATCGGCCCGCGGACGACGATGCTGCTGCTACCGGCGTGTCCGAGGAACGCCACGCCACACAACCGCAGCGATCTCGTTCGATTCCCGTCGGCGCTTTCGCGGGTTCATCGTAGAGATGCTCTGGCGATGAGCATACTTTTTTTTGCTCCGAGTGCGCAAATGCGATTTGGACGCACTCTGGGGTGGACTGGCTCTCGTGGGCACAAATTGGAACTGCGGCAGGGCGAAGGACGGCTGCCCCGTATGGCCGGGGCAGTGCCCGGAAGGGGCTCGCGTCCGTCGAGAAACGTGCGATTCGGCAGCTTTGGCGTCGGGCACGGTCACAGGCATCTTCTCCGTACCCTCAGGGTCCGTACATCTACGAAGACGAACCATCGCACGTCGATGGCAGCATTCCAAGCCTACACGGATCGAGGGATGTTGGGTGGAAAGCTCGATCGTTCTTGGAATCGGCAACGTTCTGCTCCGTGACGACGGCGCCGGAGTTCATGCGGCCCAATCTCTTGCGCAGCGTCTGCCGGACTCGTCCGGAGTCCGAGTGATCGACGCCGGAACGCTCAGCTTCACGCTCCTCGGATATCTGGAAGACGCGGACCGTCTGATCATATTCGATGCTGGCGACTTCGGCGCTGAGCCGGGCGCGGTCCGCTGTCTCGAATGCGACGCGCTCGACGCGTTCATCGCCGACGAGACACGCAGGCGTTCCGTCCACGAGGTCGGACTTGCAGACCTGCTCGGCATGGCGCGGTTGCAGCAGACTTTGCCGCCCCAGCGCGCACTCTTTTGTATCCAGGCCGGTGATCTGGGTTGGGGACTGGAACCGAGTGCGCCGGTCCGTGCCGGGATACAGCAGGCTGCCGAAGCGGCGCTGCGCCTGCTTCAGCGCTGGCAGTCATGAGCACTCTGGGCGGCATCCCGATCCATGTCGAACCGACCGGCAGTCCACTGCCTTCAAGCGCACTCGGTGCCGGACTCGCAGCGATTCTCTCGGAACTTGCGAGCCTGCTCGAGGCGTTGCGCCGCAGTGGCGCGGAGAGCGCGATCGATCTGCGCAGCCTGCCGCTCGGTCCGGATGATCTGGATCGCCTGCAACGCCTCCTCGGCACGGGGGAAGTGGATATCCGCATCGAGGCGAACGGGGAGAGCCGCATTCGTGAGACGGCGGTCTGCGGCCTCTGGTGGACGGAGCACCGGGATGCCGCTGGCGCGCTCCTCGCCGTTCTGATCGAAGTCGCACACGTTCCGAGCATCCTGTCGGCGGCCGACGAAGACCTCGCGCTCGGAGCAATACGACTTCGAGCCGACGCCGCAGCGCAAAGCGCCGAAATTCGGGAGAGCCCGCATGGCACGACCTGAGACCGAGCCGACCATTGGTGAACTGCTTGATCGCAACGGCGTCAGCCGCCGCAGTTTCCTCAAATACTGTACCGCGATGGCTTCGCTCCTGGCGCTGCCGCCGATCGCCGCCCGTGCGATGGCAGCACAATTGCGGGCAGCGCGACGGCCGTCCGTCATTTATCTGTCCTTCCAGGAGTGTACCGGCTGCCTCGAGTCGTTCACCCGATCGTTCGCGCCGACGATCGAGAACATGATCTTCAACGTCATATCACTGGATTACGACGACACGCTGATGGCTGCGGCCGGAGCGCAGGCCGAAAAGGCGCGGGCGCAGGCGATGGAGGCGAACTACGGCAAGTACCTCCTCGTGGTCGATGGCGCTGTTCCGACCGCAGATGGCGGTGTCTACCACTGCGCCGCGGGCCGGACCGGCATCGACATACTCACCGACTGTGCCAAAGGTGCTGCGGCGATCGTTGCGGTCGGTACCTGCGCATCATTCGGAGGTCTGCCGCACGCCGATCCCAATCCGACTGGTGCCCGGGCGATCTCGGCGCTGGTGCCGGGCAAGCCGGTGATCAATGTATCGGGTTGTCCTCCCATACCGGAGGTGATCACCGGGACGTTTCTGCAGTACGTGACGACCGGGCGGGTGCCGGATCTCGATGAGCACCTGCGCCCAACCGTCTTCTACGGCAACAGTATCCATGATCGCTGCTATCGCCGTCCGTTCTATGACCGCGGGGAATTTGCCAAGACCTTCGATGATGAGGGGGCGCGCAACGGCTGGTGTCTGTATGAGCTCGGCTGTAAAGGGCCCACCACGTATAACGCCTGCGCGACGGTTAAATGGAATAACGCGGTGAGCTTCCCGATCCAGTCCGGGCATCCGTGCCTCGGGTGCGCCGAGCCGGAATTCTGGGACCGCGGCAGCTTCTACAGTCCGATCCCGACCGCGCGTTGGGGTAAGGCCGGTGAGGTGAGCACCGCGGAAGCCGGCACGCTCGCCGCAGGTGCGGCGCTCACTGGTGTCGCCATCGGCGCCGGCAGCGTCGTGTTGGCCCGCAGGCGAATCAGTCGCCACCAGCGCACGCCGCATTCAGAGTCCGAGAAACACAACGAGGAGTAACGCCATGGACCTCGTCGATTTCGCTCGCGGAACAGCATTGAAGATCGCTTTCGTCGTGTTCTTCGTCGGGGTGCTCTGGCGTCTCGTGAACGTGATGTTGCTGCGGCACAGGCGAATGCTGAGTGAGCCGCGCCGCAGCGTCGGTGCGGCAGTCCTCGGCGGACTCAAGGGGATGGGCTCACGATCCTGGCCGCACCCGGAATTCATCAAGCGGACGGTGACTGGCGAGGCGCTCGGGTACTCGTATCACATCGGTCTGTTCATCGTCATTTTGTTCTTCGCGCCGCACATCGTCTTCTTCGGAAGCTTT
>JAPTUI010000053.1 GCA_028067895.1 Pseudomonadota bacterium
TGCGCGGATGACTACGCCCAGGGTCAGGTTCTCGAGGTGTATTGGGACTACGAGCCGGATCGCCTGATCGTCGAGGAGGAGGGCTGGGCCGACCTTGCGGCCCGCGGTTTTGATTCACCGCGTAGCTTCGCCGCATTTTTCCACACGCTGCGCTGGAATTGTGTCACCGCGACCGATCCGAATCTCTTTCAATCCCCCTTCCGCGCCGGCATCAAGATCGATGCGTATCAGATGGAGCCGCTGCGCAAGGCGCTGCGACTGCCGCGGGTGAACCTGTTCATTGCCGATGACACCGGGCTCGGCAAGACCATCGAGGCGGGGCTGATCGCGCGCGAGCTGCTGCTGCGCAGAAAGGCCAAGGTGATCGTGGTCGCGACCCCGCCCTCGGTGCTCGAGCAGTGGAAGGCGGAGCTCGAGGAGCGCTTTGGGTGGGTATTCGAGATCCTCGACCGGGCCTATCTCGCCCGGGTCCGGCGCGAGCGAGGCTTCGGCATCAACCCCTGGCGCACCCACAGCCGCTTTCTCATCTCGCACAATCTGCTGATCGATTCGACGTACGCGGATCCGCTGCGGGAGTGGTTGGGACAGATGCTGCCGGGGAGCCTGCTCATTCTCGATGAGGCGCACCACGCGGCACCCGCAAGCGGGGGACGGTACGGGATCGAGACGCAATTCACCCGCGCAATTCGCGACCTGGCGCCGTGCTTCGAGCATCGGCTGTTTCTCTCGGCGACACCCCACAACGGTCACTCGAACAGCTTCTCGACGCTCCTCGAGCTGCTCGATCCCTACCGGTTCACCCGAGGCGTGAAGCTGCGACCGAAGGCCCTCGAGGAGGTGATGGTGCGGCGCCTGAAGGAGGACATCCGCGCCGTTCAGGGGGGATTTCCGAAGCGGGAGGTGCTGCGCATCCCGATCGAGGGCCTGCCGGAGGACGCACCCGAACTCGTCCTGTCACGCCTCCTCGACGAGTATCGCGCGGTGCGCGAGGAGCGCTTCGCGCAAAGTTCGCGCCGTGCGCAGACCGCAGCGGGGCTACTCGTCGTCGGGCTGCAGCAGCGACTTCTCTCGTCGATCGAGGCGTTTGCACGGAGTCTCAAGATCCACCGGGCGACCGCACAGCGGCAGTGGGAGAGGGGGCATGCCCCCACCGCAGGGGCCGCGATCACCGACGCCTGGACCCTCTTCACGCGCGCGCCCGATGCCGACGATGAGCGTAGCGAACTCTCCGGCGATGCGGCAGAGCGGGAGGAAGCGACCGAAGTCGAACGTGCCACCGTCGCCGCAGAGCAAGATGCGACACGGGATGAGACCTCGGTGAGGTTCTGGAACCGCGAGCAGGCGCTGCTCGAGCGCATGCAGACACTTGCGGAGGAATACCGCAGTGTGCCCGATGCCAAGGTCCGCTATCTCATCGATTGGATCCGCGCGCACCTGTGTCCCGGACTGCCACCGTTCGGCGAGCGCGCCACGAGCACACCCGAGTGGCTCAATCGCCGCGTGCTCATTTTTACCGAGAACCGCGAGGGCACCAAGCGCTACCTGAAAGAGATGCTGGAGTACGCCATCACGGGGACGACGCGGGCTGATGAGCGCATCGAGGTGATCGATGGGCTCACGAGCAGTGCGCGGCGCAAGGAGATCCAGCGCCGCTTCAACACCGACCCGGCGAAGGATCCGCTGCGTATTCTGCTCGCCACCGATGCCGCGCGGGAGGGCTTGAATTTCCAGGCGCACTGCGCGGATCTCTTTCACTTCGACCTGCCCTGGAACCCGGGCCGGATCGAGCAGCGCAACGGCCGCATCGATCGGAAGCTCCAGCCCGCGCCCGTCGTCCGCTGTCATTATTTCGTGCTGCCACAGCGCGCCGAGGATCGCGTGCTCGATGTTCTGGTGCGCAAGACCGAGACCATCAAGCGCGAGCTCGGCAGTCTCTCGCAGGTGATCGACGACGACATCGAGCGGCGGCTCGGCCAAGGCATCCGGCATCGGGATGCCGAGCGGCTCGCCCGGGAGATCGAGGTGGCCGATCTCGATGCCGAGCGCAAGCGGCTGACCGAAGAGGAGCTCGAGTCGGCGCGCGAGCGACGCAATGCGCTCGAAGCGCAGATCGAGCGCTGCCGGGAGTTGCTCGATCGATCTCGGCAGGCCACGCACTTTCATGTGCCCCCGTTTCGCGAGGCCCTTTCGTGTGCGCTCGAGATCCTGGGCGCAGCGCCGCTCACGGAGATCACCGATGAGCACGGCCAGAGGGCCTATGCGTTCCCGCCGCTCGATCGGCGGGCCCACATGGACGCGAGCTGGACCGCGACCCTCGATAGTCTGCGCATGCCGCGCAAGTCCGATCAGTCGCTCGCCGAATGGCGCCGCGAGGCGCCGATCCGGCCGGTGATTTTCGAAGACGCCGGCGTGCTCACCGAGGACACCGTGCACCTGCATCTCGAGCAGCGGGTCGCGCAGCGGCTGCTCGCGCGCTTTCGTGCTCAAGGGTTTGTCTACCACGATCTCTCGCGCGCATGTCTCGCGCAGAGCCGGGATGCCATCCCGCGGATCATTCTGCTCGGGCGACTCGCGCTCTATGGCCGGGGGGCCGAGCGGCTGCACGAGGAGATCGTGCCGGTCACCGCCCGCTGGGTCGAGCCCTCGCAGCGAAAGGGGCCGCTCGAGCCCTATGCGCGCGAGGCGGAGGCGAGAACGCTGGAGCTCCTGGAGGAGAGCCTGGCGGGGCGCGAGCGGCGGGAGCCGGCCGAGCCGGTCCGAGCGCGGTTGCTCGCCACGGCGGCGCGGGACATCGGGGACCTGCTGCCGCGCCTCGAGCCGCGTGCGCGGGAATGGGCGGCGGCGGCCGAAGAAAAGCTCCGCGAGCGTGGGGAGCGCGAGGCGCGCGATCTGCGCGAGACGCTCGAGCGTCAACGGGCGCGCGTACAGGAACACCTGGAGCAGGCGACGCGCAAGCCGTTCGAGCAACTCACTCTCGGCTTCAGTGATGAGGAAAAGCGGCAACTCGACGCCGACGTGCGCGCCTGGCAGCGCCGTCTCGAGCAGTTCGAGCGGGATCTTGCGGCCGAGCCCGAGCGGATCCGGCAGTTCTACGCGGTGAAAGCGACGCGCATCGAGCCGGTGGGTCTGGTGTATCTCTGGCCGCAGAGCAACTGAGCCCATGGCGAGAATCGATCCGCACGTTCTGGCGCATCTCGAATGGCTGGGCTTTGTCCGGCCGACGGGACTCGTCGTCTCCGCGCCGGCGTTGGTACGCGCGGGGGCGATCCTCGAGCAACGCGATACGGAAGGTCAGCAGCGACTGCGCGCGTGTCTTGCGGGTGATGCGAACGCCGTGCGCGAGACTGCTGCAGTCTACGGGGCGAAGAGCGCGGAGATTGAGCCGAGAATCCGAGATTTTCGAGAGTTCGCTGCGCAGGTGCTCGAGTGGCGGTTTACACCGACGGGATATGCCGGCACGCCCGAGGCGCCCATCCCGCCGGAATTGGAGGTGACGATCCCGGAGGCGAGCGTGACGCTGCGGCCCGACTATGCCGTCCGGGAACTCGAGCCGCAAAACGGTGCACCGCCCTGGCAGCTCCTCGTGCAGGTTATTTCGGCCGGACAGGACTTCGACCGCGAGACGGGCGGGCGGCTCGAGCTCTCGCCGCACTCGCGCATGGAGCGGCTGCTGCGCCAGACGGGAGTGCCGGCGGGGCTTCTCGTCAACGGCGAAGCCTTGCGGCTCATCTCCGCCCCCCGGCGGGAGTCCTCTGGCTGGCTCGATTTTCGCGTCGCCGACATGGTGCAGACGGCCGGCCGGCCGATCTCGACGGCGCTGCGCCTCCTGCTCGCGGAATCCCGGTTGCTCTCGCTCCCCCGCGCGCAGCGCCTCGCGGCGCTCCTTGCCGACAGCCGCAAGTTCCAGAACGAAGTCTCCGAGCAGCTCGCCGAGCAGGTGCTGCATGCGCTCTATGAATTGCTGCGGGGTTTTCAGGCGGCCGACGATGCGACCAAGGGAGGACTGCTTGGGCAGGTGCTCGCCGGGGATCCGGATGAGGTCTATCGGGCGCTCCTCACGGTGATCCTGCGCCTGGTGTTCCTGCTCTATGCCGAGGAGCGGGACCTCCTGCCCCAGAATGAGACCTTCCTGCGCTATTACTCCCTCGCAGGCCTGCACGAGCGGCTGCGGGAGGATGCCGCGCTCTATCCCGACACGATGGATCAGCGCTACGGCGCCTGGGCGCAGCTCATCGCGCTCTTTCGGATGGTGCATGACGGGGCGCAGGCCGAGGATCTCCGGCTGCCGCCCCGGCACGGGGTGCTCTTCGACCCGGATCGCTATCCGTTCCTCGAGGGACGCCGTGCGGGTGCAGCGCGCGATCACGCACGCATCGAGCCGCCGCTCGTACCGGACGGCACGATCTTCCGCGCGCTCGAGAAGCTGCGCGTACTCGAAGGGGAGCGGATTTCCTACCGCGCGCTCGATGTCGAGCAGATCGGCTCGGTGTACGAGACGATGATGGGATTTCGGCTCGAGACCGCGACGGGCCGCTCGGTGGCGATCAAATCGGCGAAGAAGCAGGGTGCCCCGACGGCACTTGATCTCGACGCTCTCCTCGCGGCCGAGGGCAGCGCGCGGGCGAAGATTATTCAAGAGCGGACCGAGCGCAAGCTGACCGATCGCATGAAGAGCGCTGTCTGCGATGCGACCACCCTCGATGCGCTTCACGCCGCGTTGCATCCCGTCATTGACCGTGACGCGACGCCGGATCTCGTGCCGCCGGGCGCCGTGGTGCTGCAGCCGAGCGAGGCGCGCCGGCGCTCGGGCTCGCACTACACGCCGCGCGAGCTGACGGCGCCCATCGTGCACACGACGCTCGATCCTATCCTCGAGCGGCTGCGTGGTGCAGATGGCACGCCGCCGCGGCCCGAGGCGATTCTCGAGCTCAAGGTCTGCGATCCGGCGATGGGCTCGGGAGCCTTTCTCGTCGAGGCCTGTCGGTATCTCGGCGATGCGTTGCTCGCGGCCTGGCGCGCGCATGGCGAGATGCCGCCGATCCCGCCCGATGAGAACGAGGTCATCTACGCCCAGCGCATCATCGCGCAGCGCTGTCTCTACGGGGTCGATCGGAATCCCGTGGCGGTGGACCTGGCGAAGATGTCGCTGTGGCTCGCGACCCTTGCCAAAGACCATCCGCTCACGTTCATCGATCATGCCTTGCGGCATGGGGATTCGCTCGTCGGACTCTCACGTCAGCAAGTCGAAAGCTTCGGTGGCGACACAAGACAAACGTACGACATTTCTCTGCAAAAGTTACGAGCGCACGTCGCTCGGGTCGTGATGCTCCGGCAGCAGATCCGGGATGCCGATGAGACGGTACCGGATGAGCGACGGCGAGCGCTCTGGGAGGAGGTACAGAGTGAGCTCGAGCAGGTCCGGCTTTTTGGGGACTTGGCGGTCGCGGCGTTCTTCGATGCCGAAAAACCCCGAGAGCGCGAGCGCAAACGCCTCGAGTACGTCGGTGCGATCGAGCGCCAGGAAACGGAGAACCTCAAGAAAATGCTCGCGGAGCGGCGCCATGCGGATCCGCCGCTCGCGCCGTTTCATTGGGAGATCGAGTTTCCGGAGGTGTTCGATCGCGAGCGGCCGGGGTTCGATGCGTTCGTCGGGAATCCGCCGTTTGCGGGAAAGAACTCCGTTGTGGCGTCTAATCCGGTTGGCTATGTCGACTGGCTTAAACAACTACATGAGGAGAGCCACGGTAATTCCGACCTCGTCGCTCATTTCTTTCGGCGTGCCTTCAATTTGTTACGGACCGAGGGCGCCTTGGGACTTATTGCCACAAAAACGATTCGTGAAGGTGAAACTCGCGCCACAGGTCTGCGATGGATCTGTGGCCATTGCGGCGAGGCCTATTTTGTGCGCAGACGGTTGACGTGGCCTGGCCAAGCAGCCGTCATTGTGAGCATCGTGCACATATTTAAAGGGCATTATCCGTCCACGAAGTGGCTCGATGATCGCAAAGTTGATCATATCACTGCATTTCTCTTTCATCGTGGCGGCGATGAAAATCCGTCGCGTCTGACTATGAATGTTGGTAAGACCTTCCAAGGCAGCGCCATCTTGGGCATGGGTTTTACATTCGACGACACCGACACGAAAGGTGTCGCTACCCCGAAATCTGAGATGCAGAGGTTGATTGATAAAAACCCACAAAATAGCGAAGTCATTTTTCCATTTATAGGTTATGCGGAGGTCGCGAATAGTCCGACCCACGCCAATCATCGTTACGTCATCAATTTTGCGGACCTGGGCGAAGATGAGTGTAGGCGGCGATGGCCAGATCTTATGACTATAGTTGATCGTAAGGTGCGTCCAGAGCGAATGACCCAAAACCGGACGATACGCCGCGAACGCTGGTGGCAGTTCGGCGAAAGGCAACCTGGCCTTTATTCCGCAATAGCGCAGTTGGAGCGCGTTCTTGTTGCCGGTTCTCAGGGGGCGGCTCATTTCGCGTTTGCCTTTTTGCCTAGCGGGCTTGTCTATTCTAGCAATCTTTCGATTATTGCATCGAACACCTACGCAGCTTTCGCGGTTCTCCAATCGCGAGTACACGAGGTATGGGCTCGGTTTTTCATGTCAACTCTTGGGGATAGTCTCGCGTATACCCCTACTTCGTGCTTTGAGCCATTTCCTTTCGTGGACCAGTGGGAGATTCATCCGATCTGTCAGAGTGTCGGTAAAAGTTATTACGAGTTTCGGGCCGCGCTCATGGTA
>JAPTUI010000664.1 GCA_028067895.1 Pseudomonadota bacterium
TGAAGCCCAGGGGTAGCCCTATGGCGCAGAAAACCCGGTTGGTGAAGGTCGCGCGCTCTGCGCTCGCCAGGAGCGCAGTGGCACTCACGTGCTTCCTCGCGCTCAGCGGCTTTGGCTCCTGGTTCAGCCGCCCGCTCGTGAACGGCTACTACGGCTCGCGCGGCAGCAACGCAGCCGTAGTCATGATCCATCTCGTCGAAGCGCCCCGCGGGCATCTGAGCGGCGCGCAGATTCTTTCGAACCTGCCGGTCGAACGCCGCGCCGTCGATATCGCCCCGTGCGAATGCATCGAGCACCGCAGCATCATCCTCTCGCTCGTACAACCCCTCCAGGGCGTTGTTCGCGCGGGCTTTCGCGAGGACCTCGAGACGCAGGACAATGGTTTTGCTAGCCATGCCGCCGTCAGCGTGGAAGAATGTGTTTGAAATAGCGTGGCGCTTGCTTGCTCTCCTGCAACCCTTTCTGGATTCGCGCGAGCAATTCCGGTGTCACTCGCTGATCGAGACGCCAAGCTCCCGTGTTTAGCATCCTTTCGACGTGGTCAACCGTCTCGAATCTGGCACGGCGATAGAAAATATAACTCGGCTGTCGAACGAAGCGATGATCGCCTACGTTAAGTTCGCAAGCCGGATCGTACGGGATTCCAGGCGTGATTGAGGTCATGTTGACCAAGAGAAAATGTGGCAGCGGGGGGAGCGATTCAAATCGCGCCGGCCCCAGGATAATGAAATGCAGGTGATCGGTCGGGCCAGACGCAGCGAAAAGCGTATCCCCGACGGCGGGCGCGATCACGCGCTCATTGCCTGCGCTATGTTCTCGTGTTCACGCAACCGCTGAATCAAACCGCGCGTCTGTTCTTCGTCGAAACCAAGTGCGCGGAATAGGTCCACACGACGGATGGGAGCGCTTGAGCCGCACGGATCGTGCCACTCGGGACAGCCACCTTCATGAGTGTAATCCACGATGCGCCACTTATCCCAATGTCCGTACTTATCCCAAATTTCCCCCAGCACCTCAACATCCGAGTCGCTCAACATATCGAGATCGCTTTCCGTGACATAGGCATGCTCGGGCTCGCGCAGCGCTACCATATTCCCTTCACGTGCGGCAATCCACGACTGCCAGCCGCCGGGTCGGGAGCGCAGCCCGCCGTTGACATGATCCAAGGTCAGAGACAGCACCGGACCATGGGGCATGGAAACCAATCTGTCGCCCGTCAGAGGTTCGCCATAGCGCTGATAGTGCAGTCGTTCAGCGAGGTACAGCAGCTTGACGAGCTTGATGACGTCAAGTGTGCCCTCCGCGCGCAGGAGTAGATAAGCAGCCGCCTGCGCCGCCTTCCGCTCATCGAAAAGAAGGACTCCGTGGTTCATCGTGGACGGTCTGAGTGACTCTCGTGGGGTCTTGTTTAGACCGGTAACATTTTACCACATGCTGAAATGGCACCCGTGCTGGAGGTCACTCCGGATGATTCAGCCGGATATTGATCCCACCCGAGAGCCCCTGATGCCGCAGGGCATCCTGCGCGTGACCGAGGCCGCGGGAGGCGTGCTTGGCCACGTTCATCGCATGCTGGGCCGAGGAGCGGTTAAAGAAGCCCTTGCCGCGCTTCGCTCCGGCTTCGGTGCCCTCAGCGGCGGCACTTGGCGCAGCCCCGCGCGGATCGGCGATCCCGTCCGTCCCGCCGGCGCCGCGATCCGGCCCCGGCTGCGCTGGTGGGGGGCTCCATGAATCCAAGCCAGCGGCACCTGTGGCGCCTGAGGCTGCACTCGGGCCGCCCTGAGCCGGTCCCTGGCCGGAGGCGGCCCGCTCCTGTGGGCCAGCCCCCGCCTGACGCGACGCCGAACCCGTGCCCCCCGCAGGGGCGCCGCGGTCCCCGAAGCGGATGTTCGGCGCAGGTCCGGTACCTGTCGGGTCCGCGCCCCCCAGGGGCCGATCCCCCGGACGGGGTCGGACGGGCCGTGCCCGCCGAATCCACGGTCCATGCACCGGTCGGTCCGCTGGACCGCGCACCGCTGCCGACGCTGCCAGCAGGGCCGCCCGAGCCGGAATCGAGAGACCGCGCTAGGCCCGCGACTCCACCGCCGTGGTGCCATCCAAAAAGGCCTGCAACTGCGCCAGGGTCTGTAATTGTCCGTCGTTCATGTGGATCACCATGCCCTGCAGCATGATCGATCCCAGCTACCCGCTCAGACTCATACCCCATTGGAATCACACCCCCCTCTCCAGACTCATACCCCATTGGAAAATGCTTCATGTTGCCTCAAGGCCAAAATGCCCGTATACGCTCGCCCCGTGCACCGCGTATGCGGCAATCGACACACGCAGATGGCGATGACCTGCTGCGCGAATACGCCGGTGGAAGACCGCGTGAGACACGGCCGGGCGCTCTCCCGCTCGCGCACGAGTCGCTGAATCCGGCAACCTCCGCCACAGCCGCGCACGCCGCTGAGTGCCAGGAGAGTTCATCCGCTCAAGGCGCGGGTGTAAGTTCCAGCGCCAGCGCGCCGATGCGGGCGGATCTCATCGCGTGCGCTGCGGAACCGCTCGCGCTGCGGCTCCGTGGTGAGTGACGAATCGTCCGTGGCCGGATCACGGATCGGCCAATGCCGACCTCGGACCCGGCCCGGCAGCACCCGACAGACCTCCTCGGCGCCGAGCCTCACCACCCCATCGAGCCCCTCCGGGTCGATCTGCGCCACCGACTTCGAGCGCTGCGCCGAGATGTCGAGACCAATCTCGGCCATGACCTCGATCGCATAGGGGTTGACCCGCGACGGATTGCCTCCGGCGCTCAGCGCCTCGCTGCCGGGCAGCAGGCGCCGCACCAGCCCCTCGGCCCTCTGACTGCGCACCGAGTTGGCCACGCACAGAAACAGGATCCGCATCAGGCACCCTGCCGAAGGCCTCTCGCGCACGCGCTGCGGCGCACCGCCCCGTCATGCTCATCCCAGCCGCGCGTGGAGCGGGCCAACGGCACGACCGAGAGCATCGCCGGCACATCGGGCAGCACGCCGGCGACGGTGGCGAGCGCCGCGCAGGCGGCGATGGCATCAGATGATCTGCGAATTCCAATGCGATGCACGCTTTCGAGCCCAGCTCATTGCGGCGGCGGCAGGACCTCTGGCGGGGGCATGACAACTGTCATCCGGCCCCCCTGACAGCCGGCACTACCCGGCGCGAGGCGCGCGCGCCAGGCTTGCACCACGTTTTGGTCCGCCGGAGCGATGCCTCATGAGCGCCACAGCCCCTGAACTGCCCGCCCCCGCCGAGCCGGCACCGCTCGCCCGCCTGCGCGAGGTCACCAAGCGCTACGGCCAGCTTGCCGCGCTCGATCGGTTCTCCCTCACGCTGCGCCGCGGCGAGGTGACCGCGCTCCTCGGGCCGAACGGGGCGGGCAAAACCACCGCCGTGCGGCTGCTGCTCGGCCTGATGCGGCCCGATGCCGGAGCGGTCGAGGTGCTCGGCCGCGATCCGCGCTCGAGCCAGGCGCGCACCGCGATCGGCGCGATGCTGCAGGGGGCGAACGCGCCCGATTCGCTCAGCGTGCGCGAGCATATCGAACTCTTTCGCAGCTACTACCCGCGCCCGCTCGCCACCGCCGAGCTGCTGAAGCGCACCGGTCTCGCGCTGCTCGAGCATCGACGCTTCGGTGCGCTCTCCGGCGGGCAGAGGCAGCGCATGCTGTTCGCGCTGGCGATCTGCGGTGACCCCGAGGTCGTGATTCTCGATGAGCCCACGGTCGGGCTCGACATCCAGACTCGGCGGCAGGTGTGGAGCGAGGTCCGCGCGCTCGCCGCGGCGGGCAAGGCGGTGCTGCTCACCACACATTATCTCGAAGAGGCCGATGCGCTCGCGCACCGCATCGTGCTGATCGAGCGCGGCCGGGTGGTGCGAGCCGGTACGCCGCACGAGATCAAACACAGCATCGCGGCACGGCGCATCCGCTGCCGCACCCGGCTCCCCGCTGCCGCGCTGCGAGCGCTGCCCACGGTCACGGGCGTGGAAGCGGACCGCGACGGGGTGGTGATCTTCGCGCACGAGCCCGAGCAGGTGCTGCGCGAGATGCTGCCGCTCGATGAGACACTCAGTGATCTGGAAGTCAGCGCCGCGAGCCTCGAGGACGCCTTCCTCGCCCTCACGCACACCAGCTGAACCGCAATCCGCCTGCGCAAACAGCCCCAGGAGGGCGACCCCATGATCGAAGCCGTCCTCACCGCCGAACCGCGCACTCCGGGCGCAGCGCGCCTGCACGCGGCCCTGAAGGAGCTTGAGTACGAGTTCATCCGCCTGATGCGCACGCGCGCCTACTCGCTCTCCGTGCTCGGCTTCCCGCTGATGTTCTATCTGCTGTTCGGCCTCGACCAGCCCTCCGGTCCGGCGGCGCAGTACGTGATCGCCGGCTACAGCTGCTTCGCGCTCGGCTCGGCGTGCCTTTTCGGCATCGGGCTCGGCATCGCCTTCGAGCGCGCCCAGGGGTGGCTCGAGCTCAAATGGGCGAGCCCCATGCCGCGCTTGGTGTATCTCGCGGCCAAGATGGCCGCGAGCGCCGCCTTCGCGCTCATCGTCATGGGAATGCTGATCGGCCTCGGTGTCACTGCCGGCAACGCGCACGTGAGCCTCACCCAGGCCGCCGAGCTCGCCGGCATCCTGCTCGTCGGCTCGATCCCCTTCACCGCGCTCGGACTGCTGGTCGCCCTCATCGTGCCGCCGCGGGCCGCCGCGGGCATCATCAACCTCGTTTACCTCCCGGTGTCCTTCGCCTCCGGGTTCTGGATGCCCGTGCGGATGCTGCCCCACTGGCTGCAGGAGGCAGCCCCGGCGCTGCCGACCTACCACCTCGGGCGCCTCGCGCTCGGGGTCTTCGGCCTCGCCTCCGGCGCCCATGCGCTCGAGCACTGGCTCGTGCTCGCCGGCTTCACCGTGTTGATGTTCGCCGCCGCCTGGATTACGTTCGTGCGCAGCGAAGCAAAGAGCCCATGAACGAGACCCCCGCCCTCTCTTGTGGACAGCGCACGCGGCCCATGCCGCGGCGCTCGCGCACCATCCACCTCGTCTGGCTCCCCTACTCGGTCTTCTTCTTCATCGAGCCCGCGCAGCGCCTCACGCTGAGCGCGTGGGGCGTGACGGGCCTGATGTATGCATGCTTCCTCGCACTGTACCTCGGCCTGGTGTACGCGAACGGCCTGAGGCTGCGCACGGCGCTCGCGGTGCTGCTGGCGATTCTCGGCATCGCCTATTACCCGTTCAATGCCGGCGCCGGCGTGGTGTTCATCTACGTGGCGGCGTTCATCCCGGTCGTCACCGAATCCATGGCGCTGTGTCTGGCGCTGATCGCGGCAGCGGCAGCGACCGCGGCGCTCGAGGGGTGGGTGCTCGGCTACAGCGCCTGGACCTGGGGCATCTTCGCCTTCTTCGCGCTGCCGAGCGGCGCCAGCAACCTCTTCTGGATCGTGCGCGCGCGCAACGACGCCCGATTGAACATGGCGCAGGAGCAGATCGAGCATCTGGCCCAGGTCGCCGAGCGCGAGCGCATCGCGCGCGACCTGCACGATGTGCTCGGCCACACCCTCTCGCTCATCGTGCTGAAGTCCGAGCTCGCCGGCAAGGTTCTGCCCGGCGATCCCGGGCGCGCGCAGCGGGAGATCGCCGAGGTGGAGCAGACCGCCCGCCGCGCGCTCGCGGAGGTGCGTGAGACCATCCGCGGCTACCGCAGCGAAGGGCTTGCCGCCGAACTCGACCGCGCGCGCCAGACGCTCGCCCTCGCCGGGGTGATTCTGGAGCACGAAGCGCCACTGCCGCGGCTCGCGCCGCTCGTCGAGAGCGCGCTCTCGCTGGTGTTGCGCGAGTGCGTCACCAACATCGTACGGCATGCGCGCGCGGCGCGCTGCCGGCTCACCATCGCCGCCGAGCCCGAGCGAACCTTGTTCGAGATGACCGATGACGGCCGCGGCGGGATCGAGCACGAGGGCAACGGCCTGCGCGGCATGCGCGAGCGGATTGCCACCCTCGGCGGCCGGCTCGCCATCGACTCGGATCAGGGCACCCGCCTGCGCGTGGAAATCCCGGCGCCGACGGCATTGCCCCAGGGCAGCAGCGCATGAGTGCGATCCGCGTCGCCCTCGCCGAGGACCAGGCCATGATCCTCGGGGCGCTCGCGGCGCTGCTCGAGACCGAAGCGGACCTCACCGTGTGCGCCCGGGCCGCGAACGGCCGCGAGGCGCTCGCGGCCGTGGCGAGCGCGCGGCCCGATGTGCTGGTCACGGACATCGAGATGCCGGAGATGACCGGACTGACCCTCGCCGCCGAGGTGCGCGCGAGCCATCCTGACACCCAGGTCATCATTCTCACCACGTTTGCCCGGCCGGGTTATCTGCGCCGGGCGCTCGAGGCCGGCGCGAAGGGCTATCTGCTGAAGGACCGCCCCGCCGCCGAGCTCGCCGCCGCCGTGCGCCGCGTGCGCCGCGGCGAGCGGGTGATCGACCCGGAACTCGCGGCCGAGGCTTGGGCGAGCGATCCCGATCCGCTCACCGAGCGCGAGCGGCAGATCCTCTGGCGCGCCGGCGAGGGCCGCTCGGGGTCGGAAATCGCCGCCGAGCTGTCCCTCTCAGAAGGCACGGTGCGCAACTATCTCTCCGAGGCCATCAGCAAGCTCGGCGCGGCCAACCGCATCGAGGCGGCGCGCATCGCGCGTCAGAAGGGCTGGCTGTAGCGGCGGAACGTATACGGGCGCGCGCGAA
>JAPTUI010000634.1 GCA_028067895.1 Pseudomonadota bacterium
CGACAACGGGACCATCGCTCCGGTGCTGCTGTCGACGTAGAACTGCTGCAGGTCGCGCGGCCCCATCCGGTAGGGCGCAGCGGCCTGCACCAGAACCTGTTCGACACGACCGTCGTAGATGAAGTCGTTGGCGAACACCGGTGCGAGCATCAGCTGGATCGCCTGGTAGGCCTGCTCGGTCGAGACGCCCATCGAGTCGGCCTGGACTCGATCGACGTGCAGGTGCAGCTCCGGCTCGGGCGCCAACCCGTTGATGCGTACGTTGTAGAGCAGTGGGTCGTGGTTGGCCTTGGCGATGAGCGTGTCGGCCGCCGCATTGAGCGCTGCTCGGCCGAGCCCGGCCCGATCCTCGAGGTAGAAGTCGAAGCCGCCGAACTGCCCGAGTCCTTGGATGGTCGGCTTGTTGACCACGAAGATCTTCGCATCGTGGATGTGTTGCTTGGCCTGGCGGTTGGCCCAGCGGATCACTTGATTGGCCGTCTCGGAGCGATCGCTCCACGGCACCAAGTGTATGAACGCGCGACCGGCATTCTCCGAGTTGCCGGCAAAGCCGCTGCCGGCGAGCTGGAACACATCGTGCACCGCCGGGTTCTTGATCATGATCTGGTAGAACTGGTGCAGCACCGCCTCGGTGCGCTGCAGTGTCGCGCCCGCAGGCAGCTCGACACTCGCCATGATGTCGCCCTGGTCTTCGTCGGGCACGAAGCTGCCCGGGAGTTTCACGAACAGGAACAGCCCGAGCGCGAGCATCACGGCGAACCCAGTCATCCAGCGCGGCAGGTGCTTGACGGATTCGAACACGCGGCGCACGTACGCCGCACGGGTGCTCTCGAACGCCCGATTGAAATAGCGGAACACAACGTTCGCCTTCAGATGCTCCGGGCGCATCAGCGAGGCACACAGCGCCGGGGAGAACGACATCGCGAGCAGCGCCGAGAACATGATCGACAGCGCGATGGTGAGCGCGAACTGGCGATAGATCACCCCAGTGCTGCCGCCTTGCAGAGCGCTCGGGATGAACACTGCGGCGAGCACCAGGGTGATCGCTACGATCGCCCCGGTTATCTGCCGCATCGCCTTGCGGGTCGCCTCCTTCGGCGGCAGGTGCTCCTCGCGCATGATGCGCTCGACCGCCTCCACGACCACGATGGCATCGTCGACGACGATGCCGATGGCCAGCACCATGGCGAACAGCGTCAGCTGGTTGATCGAATAGCCGAGCGCGTAGACACCGATCATCGCGCCGAGCAGCGCCGTTGGCACCACCAGCATCGGGACCAAGGTGGCCCGGAAGCTCTGCAGAAACACCAGCATCACGATGAACACGAGCGCGAACGCCTCGAGCAGCGTGATGGCGACATCCTTGATTGCAGCCTTGATGAAGATCGTCGAGTCGACGGGCGTGAACCAGCTGACCCCGGGCGGGAACGTCTTCTGCAGCTGGGTCATCTTCGCATTGATCAGCTTCATCACCGTGAGCGCATTCGCGCCCGGCAGCAGCTGAACGCCGAACGGTGCAACCACGGTGCGGTTGACCTTGCCTGCAAACGAGTAGTTCTGCAGACCGAGCTGCACGTCGGCGACGTTCTTCAGGAACACCGACGTGCCGTTGGGATTGGTGCGCAGCAGGATGTCGCGGAATTGCCGCGGTGTGTTGAACCAGCCCTGGGTGGTCACGGTGGCCGTGGTCTGCTGACCGGGCACCGCTGGCGCCGCGCCGATCGAACCGGCGGCGATCTGGATGTTCTGGCCTTGGATTGCCGCCAGCGCAGTGGACGCGGACATGTCATAGGCATGCAAACGGGTCGGATTCAGCCAGATGCGCATGGCGTAGTCAGACCCGAACAAATTGGCTGAGCCGACGCCCGGGATGCGCGCGATCTGATCGATGATGTGTGCGGCCACCCAGTGATTGAGTGCGGCGCGGTCAGGGCCGCCCGGGCGGGCGCGCAGGGCAAGCACGGCCAGGAAGCCGGCGCTCGATTTGTTGATGTTGATGCCCTGCTGGTTGACCTCGGCGGGCAGTTGCGGCTCGGCCAGCGCGACGCGATTCTGGGTCTGCACCTCGGCGATGTCGGGGTTCGTCCCGGTGGCGAAGGTGAGGGTGATCTGCGACTGGCCGTAGCTCGACTGTGAGGTGAAGTACAGCAGGTTGTCGATGCCCGTGAGCTGCTGCTCGATGACCTGAGTGACCGTCGATTCGACGGTCTTGGCGTTGGCGCCGGGGTAGCTGGCGCTGATGATGACCTGAGGTGGTGCAACGTCGGGGTACGAGTCGATTGGCAGGTGCAGCAGTGCGATCGCGCCGCCAAGACAGATCAGGATGGCGATGACCCATGCGAAGATGGGTCGGCCGATGAAGAATTGAGGCACGCGCTGCTCCTAGCGGTTGGCCTGCGGTGCGGCATGCTCTGGCTGCAGATCGACTTTGGCGCCCGGTTGGGCGTTCTGGATGCCCGAGACGATGACGCGCTCGCCGGCGGCGAGTCCGCGCCAGACGATCCAGTCGCTGCCCGAGGTGCCCTCGGTCTCGACGGGCTTCTTCACGACGGTGTCGCCGTTGTCGACGGTGAGCACGTAGGCGCCGCCGTCGCTGTCCCGCTGCACTGCCGCCTGCGGGACCAGGAAAGCGTTCAGCGCGCGCCCGACGCTCAGGCGCACGTGCACGAACATTCCCGGCAGCAGGTGATCGTGAGCGTTCGGAATGACTCCGCGCAACGCGATGGTGCCGGTGGAGGGGTCGACGCTGGCAGCCCGGAAATCGAGTTCACCAGGTTGTCCGTAGGCGGTCCCGTCCGAGAGCATCAACTGCACCCGGGCCTTCGGACCGGCCAGCGCCACGCGGCCGGCCTGCAGCTCGGCGGTCAACTGCTCCTGCAGCGCGGCCGGCTCATTGAAATTGACGTAGATCGGGTTGATCTGATCGACGGTGGTGAGCAATGTCGCAGTGCCCTGACCGACCAGCGCGCCCTCGGTGACCTGCTGTTCCTCCGCAATGCCGGTGATCGGCGAGGTCACGTTGGTGTAGCCGAGGTTGATGCGTGCGGATTCGACGTTGGCTTCGGCCTGCTGCACCAAGGCGGCGGTGGAACGGGCCGCGGCCTGATCGGTGTCGAACTGCGACTGCGCGATCAGGTGCGTGCCGATGAGTGCGCGGTCGCGCCGCAGCGTCACGGCGGCATTGGCGGCGTTGGCCTTGGCCTCGGCCAGCGCAGCGAGATCGGCATCGAGCGCCGCCCGGTAGGGTGCCGGATCGATCTGAAACAGCGGCTGGCCGGTGTGCACTTCCGTCCCCTCGGTGTACCGGCGCTTCAGCAGGACGCCGGCGACGCGTGCCAACACGTTTGCCTCACGGTATGCGGACAGCCGACCGACGAACTGCTCGGTGAGCGGTACCTGTTGGGGCTGAACGGTGACGGTCTGCACCAGGGGCGTCTGTGCGGTTTGCTTCGGCTGCGTGGCCCCGCAGCCCGCCAACAGCACGGTGGCGGGAACGGCGCCAAGCAGCGCGAATGCACGGCGCACGGTGCGCGCGTCCAGTGAGCATTTCTTTGCACTTCTTGACAAATGCGTCGCGGGGAGCAAAAGTAGAACTCCTCAGTGCCAGCCACGACCGTGGCTGTCGTTCCGTTGCGCTCGATCGGGCGTCAGAACAACGATCTTAGCGATGCCTGCCTGGGCAATCTAGCCGAGATTCGGCAGGACGACAGAAACCGAAGATCAGTTCCCCGTGGCGCCCACGCTGTGAGCCCGCGCGGCGGGAAGATGCACGTGCGATGACGGACTCCGCGGACGTCCGTGTCCGAGAGTCCGGCGAGGGCGCGCAGAGGGGGTTAGGGCGCGCCGCCGCTCGAGGGGTGATCCAGTTGCGGGTAGAGCTTCAGCAGCGCTTCCGTCACGCCGTTCGTCCAGCCGAACCCATCCTGCAGCGGATATTCGCCGCCACCGCCGGGCAAGTCGCGCTCGACGTTGTATTTCTCGACCAGCTTGCCGGTATGTCCGTAGACGCGCCGCACGGTGCGCACCCATCGGCGCGCAATGCGCTGCGCGAAGCGGGGATGGCCGTAACGGCGCAGGCCCTGAACGGCGATCCACTGCAGCGGTGCCCAACCGTTGGGCGCGTCCCATTGTTGGCCGGTGGTGATCGTGGTCGTCACGATGCCGCCGCGCTTGAGCAACTGTGCTCGGGTCACCGCGGCGACGGCGTTCGCCTGGTGCGCATCGGCGAGTCCGACGAACAGCGGGTAGAGCGTCGCGGCACTGAGCTCGCCGGTCCGCCGGTGCGTGCGCCAGTCGTAGTCCATGAAGTAGCCGCGGTGGGCATCCCACAGGTAGCGGTCGATGGCGCGCCTGCGGCGTGCGGCGCGTGCGGCAAATTTGCGCGCGCAGGCCAGGTCATGCCGTGCGGCGCAGCCGCGGGAAATGGCGCGCTCCATGCCGTAGAGCAGACTGTTCAGGTCGATTGGTACGAGGTCGGTGGTACGGATGGTCCGGAGGTGGCGTCCGTCGCCGAGCCAGCGGGAGCTGAAGTCCCAGCCGCTCTCGGCCGCGGCGCGCAGGTTGCGGTACAGCACCGCCGGCGGTTCTTGCGAGCGGCGCGCCAGCAGCACGTCTTTGCGGTACGACTCGTCCCGCGGCGTGTCCACCGGCGACCAGTACCGGTTCAGGAGCGCGCCGTCCGGCATGGCGACGACGTTGCGCCGGGCCTGACCGGGGTGCAGGCCGGCCGCACCGCGCATCCAGTAAGCGTATTCGCGCCGCAACGAGCCGAGGTGAGCCGCCCAGGCGCGCGCCGGGTCGTGCTGATCGAGCAGCCCGACCATCAGGTAGTACACCGGCGGCTGCGAGCGTGACAGGTAGTAGGTTCGTGTCCCGTTGGGGATGTGACCGTAGGTGCGGATCAGGTAGGAGAAGTCATCGACCATGTCGCGGGCATTGACGATGCGCCCATCGGGAATGAGCCCGAGCATGGTGAAGTAGGAATCCCAGTAATAAAACTCGCGGAAGCGCCCGCCCGGGATGACGTATGGCTTCGGCACGTACAGCAGTGAAGAGTACAGCGGCGGCACGACGGCCGGACGCGTCAGCAACGGCCAGAGGGCCGCGATGTGCGCCTGCAGTGTGGGGGTCTTCGGGACGCGGGTCCGATCCGGCGGCGGCAGCGTGAAGTTCTCCTTCACGAAGCGCAGCAGTGCGGACAGCGTGCGCGGATCGCGCTTGCGGAAGCGCTGCAGGATGACCGGAGGTGCGGCCTTGGGGACGGCATCGACGAAGGTCTTGCCGTCCGGAAACACGCGGGCCATCTGCACGCGTACGAACAGCGGACCGAACAGTTGCGCCGGAGTAGCGTAATACGCTGGCGCAGCCGAAGCGGCGGCGCACGTCAGGGTGAGCAAAGTGCCCAGGAGCGCCGTGCGGCACCTCCCTGCAGTCGGATGGCTCGAATACATGCTCATCAATTGCGGTGTGTGGCGGTAAATCCATGCCCCGCGGGAGCCGGCCCTGCCGGCGGACTACGCAGGGGGTTGCAGTTCAGTCCGACGAGCGGTGCCTGCGGCGGGCCATCGAAGCGCACGCTGACCTGTTCACCCGGTTTCCTCCTCCTGCAGGGTCTGCTGCGGGGCCGCCGGACTGCGGCGCCTTGCGATTTTCTTGCCGTCATCCGCAGTGGTTGTCACTGCCGGATGACATCGATACCATCATGATATCGATGTCATCCGGGCGTTGCAATACCATCCAACGACCGCGGCGGGCGCTTGATTCATAAGGAAAGCATCCATGCGAGTTCGATTCTCACCGCGGGCCTGGCCCGTTGCCGCACTCACTTCGGCCGTGTTCTTCAGCGCAGCAGCCGCTGCGGCGGGGCCCCTCGCGTTTCACGTCCGGCAGGGGCGCTTCTTCAACGCCTTTCTGCGCCAGGGACCGGTGGCGGCCGATCTGGTGCTGCGCTCCGGTCCCGATCCGCGCCTCATCGTCGCGTTTCCGGCCGGAGACAGCGGCGTCGGCATCTGGTTCGATCGCGAGCCGCGCTGGGCGCGTTGGCGACTGGTCGGTCGGCTGCATGCGGTGCGCACGCATGATCGGCACGGCCGGCCGCTCTACGGAATCTCCGCGGTGCTCGAGCTCACCGGTGATCCGACGCTGCAAGTGCACCAGGCGGTCCTCTCGAGCATCCGCGTGTTGCGCGACTACGGCTCACTCGGCCGGCTGCCGCCCGGCATCGCAACGCCGGCGCAGGTGAGTGCGCAGCGCATCGTCTGGGCCCGCGAACGGCTCGACGGTGGTGCCGCGTATCGCCTGACGGTGCGGGTGCTGCGCGGGCGGGTGCAGGGAACCCGGGTGCTCGCGGACCGCCGTGGCGTGATCCGCATGCGGGTCACGGGTCTCACCGGAGAGCCGCCGCTGACGCCGCTCGCCGGCCGGCAGCTGCTGCGCCATCCGCACGCCGGTAGCGCCGCGGCACGCGACACGCTGACGTTCCTGGCGTACCGGCAGAAATTCCTCGCCGGGTCCTGGCGGTTCGATACCTACTTCGGTCGCGACACGTTGATGAGCGTACGGTTGCTCATGCCGGCGCTCACCGCCAACGCGATCGACGATGCGCTCGACTCCGTGCTCGAGCGGCTCTCGGCGCAGGGCCAGGTCGCGCACGAGGAGGACATCGGCGAGGAGGCCGTGCTCGAGAATCTCAAACGCGGGGTGCATTCGG
>JAPTUI010000683.1 GCA_028067895.1 Pseudomonadota bacterium
GCCGAACGCCGGCCCGCGGCCGCGCCCGGCCGCGAGTCTGCGGTTCGCTCACTCTACCGGGGCACTGCCGCTGCGCTCCATCGCAGTCCCGACCGGACGCGAGGCCCCCCGGGGCCGACCGCGCCATCCCCCCATCGCTCTCCGTACGGGATTCACGCGCGCATCCGGCATGATCAGTGGGTCGAAGAATTGCCCAGGGGCGATCCCGCATTGTGATTCGGGTACGGCGGGTGCGGAACGACGTGGAAGGCATGTCCCTTCAGCTCGCGCATGGCAATGGCGACCGCGGCCTGAAGCTGCGGATCCTGCCCATCGCGCCAGAGCGCCGGGTTCATCGGCACGCGCAGGTCCGGCGTCACCCCATGGTCCTCGACTGACCACCTGCCATTCGGGAAGTAGATCGCGACATCGGGCGCCGTGACGGTGCTGCCGTCCATCAGCGTCGGATAGGTACTGATCCCGACAAGGCCTCCCCACGTACGGGTGCCAACCAGTTGACCCACGTGCTGCTGCCTGAAGATGTATGGCATGTAATCGCCGCCAGAGCCGGCAAAATGATTGATGATCATTACTTTGGGACCGAAGATTGCTGCAGGAGCCACCTGGACATGTCCATAACGGCTCAGCTGGTAGCTCAGCACAGGTTGGCTCAGCTCGTTGATCACATAATTGGCGAGCAACCCGCCGTGATTGAACCGCTCATCGACGATCGCCCCTTCCTTGCCGATCTGGGAGAAGAAATACCGATTGAAGTACTTCCACCCCCCCGCTTCAGTATCCGGCAGATAGATGTAAGCGAGCTTGCCGTGGCTGAGCTTGTTCACCAATTCCTGATTGTGCTCGATCCAGTCTTCCTTGCGCAGCGCCATTGCGTGGGCTACGGGCACGACAACTACCTGATGAGACTTCGCGCCGTCCGCATCTGCTGAGATCGTGAGCACGACCTGCTTGCCCGCAGTGTTCTCGAAGAACGAGTAGATGTTCTCTGTCCCATACAACGGGCGCCCATTGACTGCGAGCAGGTAGTCGCCCGGCTTCACATTGACGCCAGGCTGCGTGAGCGGCGCATGCAATTGCGGATTCCAGTTCTCGCCGCTGTAGATGTGCGCGATGCGGTACCGATTGTGTTCTATGACGTAACTCGCACCGAGTAAGCCGACAGAAATAGGCTTCCGACCATATGGCGAAGGAAACAGGAACATGTGCGAAACACTCAGGTTTCCAACCATGTCGTGAAAGACATACTGAAGGTCGGAACGACTTTCCACACCCGGCAGAAACCGTGCATAGTATTTCTCTGCGCGCGAAATGTTCAGTCCATTGAAGTGCGGCGAATAGAAGAAGTTCTGCTCAATCCGCCAGACCTGGCGATACATTTCATTCCATTCACGGTGCGGATCGACATACACCTGCAGATTGCCGGTATCGAGCGTCGTCGCCGCATGAGCGGAGAACTTCGGCCGCGCCGGCTCGATTCTCCAGATCGAGTGCTGCTCGACCAGCATCTTCTTGCCGTCCGCAGAAATTACAAAATCCCCAACATCCGCCAGCACTTGCGCCGTCTTGCGCTTCTTAAGTGAGAACCGGAACAGGTCCAGACCAGGATGATCAGGTCGATTCTGCCGCACGACAGGTCCCGCCAGCAGCCACAGAACGCCTGGTGCCGACACCCTCAATTTGCGATAGGACCGTGCCGCAATGGGCAGCGCCAGAATGCGATTGGCCAGGCCCCGAAAGTCGATCTTGACTTTCGCCGGCTTGAGCACCGCCTTGCTCGCCGAAGCGGCTCGGCTGTTCGCCGAAACGGATGGCGCGACCCGCTCTTCGCCGACCCTCGGAGCCAGCGGCGACGGAACGCTGTTGCCGAGCACCGCGACGTACACGTGGTACACCGTCGGTCGATCGAAGGACGAGAGTGCCCACACCTCTGCGCCCGGGTTCGGGTTCGTACTGGCGAGGAAATAAAGATACTTGCCGCTGGGGTCGAACTGCGAGCGCTGTGCATCGCTGCCCGCCGGCGTGATTCGTGTCGACTTTCCCGATGCCAGAGAATATACGTAAACCGCGTGCAGATAATTCGGAAGGACCGTCGTATAAGTGAGCCATCGACTGTCGGCAGACCACCCGGGATGAAAGGAACGATAACGCGTGTCGTAATACCGTGTCGCAACGAGCGTCCGCTTGCCGGTTTTGACGTTGACGATCCACAGGTGCTGCGCAATGTCGGTGAATGCGATGTAGCGCCCGTCCGGAGACCAGACCGGATCAAAGTAGAACGTGGGGTGCGCACCGAGGCTGATCACGCGCACCGGCCCGATACCATTCTGAGGACTGATGTACAGCTCGTTTTTTCCCGACGCGTCGGAGAAATACGCGATCTGCGCACCGTTCGGCGACCACGCAGGATAGCGCTCGCACGCCCCCGTGGTATCCGTAATGTCCTGCGCGACACCATGCCGAGTCGGAACCGTCAGAATGTCGCAATGGGCCTGGAAGACCGCACGCACACCGTGTGGCGAGATATCTGGATGGCGCAACTGGTGGCCCACTGCCTCCCAATGTGGCCGCGCAGCCGGGAAGTTCGCATGGATGAGCACGTGGATCTGCCGAATGCGACCCGAATTCACCTCGAGCAAGAACAGCTTTCCCATCTCGGTGTAGACGATGGCCGGACGGGACGTGTGCAGAGCGCCGGCCGTGGCAGTAAGAATGTCGTGTCCATCGGCGGGAGATACTGCGGTGATCGCTTTGGAACCAAGATCGTAACGGTAAAGCCGGTAATGGTTTCCGCTTCGGTCGGAGAGGAAGTAGATCGCATCTCCGATCCACATTGGATCCTTGTTGTTGGCGCCATCTCGCGGCAGCGTGGTGACGGCCGAATTACTCAACTGCGCGATCCGGATGCGAGGCTGCAACCCGCCCCGATAATGCTTCCACGCCTCGAACCACGGATGATTGCGGAACGGGACATATGCCAATCGAGCTCCATGAGGAGAGTAAGAGCCCTGCGTTGCCCACGGCAACGGCAGCGCAGCCGGCAAACTACCGTGCACGGAGACGGTAAACAGCCGGAAATACAGTGGGTCGATACTGTCACGGGTCGATCGGAACAACACGTATCTGCTGTTGTTCGTCCAGCCTGTCGTCACATTCGGACCCGGATACCAGGTAAGACGCCGGGCCATTCCGCCGTGCGCCGGCATCACGTAAACCGCCTGATTGCCACGATGCGTGCCGGTGAAGGCCAACAGCTTTCCATTCGGAGAGAAAATCGGCGAACTGTCGTGCTCCCCACCCGCGGTGAGTCTGTACGCCACCCCCCCTTTGCGACTCACTGACCACAGACTCCCCGCGTAGGCGAACACGATACGAGTCGCGTCGACGGTGGGATGCTGGTAGAGGACCGGCGCAGGCCTGGCCTGAGCCACAGAGAGTCCGAGCAGTAGCCCCACTGAGAAGATGAAAGACCGGGCCGGCACAATGCGCATAGACATCTCCCCTTCAATACGCGTCCACGACTGTTCCATGATGGCGCGCGGCTGCGGTCAGCAGAAATCCTGCCGCATATTTTGAGTTAAAAGAACGCCGAAACGTTCGCAAGATGCCGCAGCAATCTACCTTACCGAAGGACCGCCTTGCAAGACGTAGGGAATTTCTCCTGCCATGATTGCCGCACCCGTTTCACACGGAACGCCCGCGTCGACACCCATCCGACGTCGAAGGAACGATGGGCACAAATCTGACTCACTCCGCACCCAAGCTCGCCACCGTAACGCGATCCCAGTAACAGAGACACTTAGCGCCCAGGCGTTCCGATGCTGACCTCTGACGGAGCACTCATCCATGGCCGTGGACAATTCCATGACAACGACTTCATACATCGTCGCCGTAACACTCGCGGCTGAACCTCGCAATCGAGATTGTCGTCTACATTCGTACGGGCCATCGGAGGTTGCATCTAATGCATCATTCCGACCGTATCGCGAATGTGCGGCCGTCCCGCCGATTTCCACGGTCGCGGCCACCTGAGCGAGGAAGCGCCGGCTAAACGCACACGCTCCTCCTGGGCAGGCGCCTCGAGCAGGTCGGCTTCATGGAAGGGTTCATGCGACCGGACGCTTTGCGCACTCGAGTTCTGCAACGGGCCGAAGAGGTCGCCGTTTCGAACGGGCCGGTTCCATCCCATCACTTCAATGCACGCGCTGACGTGCGGAACATAGGCCTCGAAACCCCGTCCCGATCGGTCAAATCAAGGCGAAATCCGCCCGGCGGTGAGATCGCCATTTTGACTGACAGCGCGCGAGCGCCACGGCGTTCGCCATGATCGCCCTAGCATGACCGCCGCTCCACCCAAGGCACCGTATAGGTGAGCCTGGGGTACCACCCGCGCTCCGAGGCCAGCCGTCTCTCCAGGTAGGGCTCCGGCATACCACGTCCAAGCAATGAGCCCGGTCATAGCGAGGAGCATCCCGCTTGCATACCGAGGGTGCTCACGAAGCTGCGCCACGGTCCCTGCGCAGAAGGCCCCAAATAGGGCGCCGGATAGGCCAACGTACCACGTGACGTGAGGACTGAAGATCAGCAATCCAAGCCCCACGGCGAGGGCACTCGTGAGCAACACGCACAACCACATACGTTCGTTGAGCTCATGGCCACGGAGCCCCCAGATCAGGAACAATCCGGCGATATCCCGAAAGAGATGGACCCAGCCGAGGTGCACCAAGCTCCCCGTCAACAATCGCCACAATTCTCCGTTCAAAATCGCAGTGCGTCGATACTCAAGAGCAGACTTTGATTCTACGATCTGCAGAAGAAACACGAGCGCCGTAAGGGCGATCGGAATGCGCCAGGGCCGCAACCGTATACGGGAGGACTCGGTCATTCGCGCCGGCACCTTCTGAAATTTCGTGCCCGCTCGAACGCGAGCAGCAACGCAAGCAGTGCGAGGCTCACCCCACCTAAGGCCCCCCCGCCTCCGGAGCTTGTCGACCCCGGATCGAAAATTGGCGAAAACGCGGGCACCGTCAATTCGTTTTGGAACCCCCCCCACGTTTCGATGCAATAACCATCACTCGTGCCGCAATTTTCTGTGTATTCAGACACCACCACCGTAACATAGTAAGTTCCTGGTGACGGTAACGCGGCCATGGGGCCCGTCACCGATAACCCCGTCGCGGAGGTATCCGCAGCCAGTTGACCGTAGGGCGGCGCGCCCGAAAACTGACTAAACGGCAGACTAAAAATTCGCGTGCCGACGAGCTGACCGCCGTTATAGGGGCTATCGCTCAACCAAAGTTCAATCCTCAATGAACCAGTCATGTAAGGGGTAGGGTTATCTATCTCGCTGATGTTCACAGTCGCAGAATTGGTGTTGAAATTTACGGAGTAGGAATATTGCCCCACAAGTTCGATATTTTGCGCGCGGCAGAGTCCGTTGCCCAGACCGAAAAGCAGAGCGACAGCGAAGATTGACTTCCACATGGCACAGCCTCCGCATCGGCTTACGGTTGACGGCGGGATTACGTCTCTTTTTATTTAACTTCAAACGCAACAATTAGTTGCGCACAACCATTCGTACAGAGAAGAGAAAACTCCGGCAATTGTCGCCGCTCAACTGCCACTTTCTAGAACAACGTATCCCGCTGAGCCGGAGGCGGCCTTCAAGCAGCGCAGCAGGATGCGCCGGGTGGCCGCGGCATCACTTTCAGTACCACTTGAGAAGGAGTCAACCAGAGAGCCGACCAAGCCGGCAGCTGCGCCGAGACCGGCCGCTTTCCCGATGGAGATGCCATTGAGCCCTGCTGAGCGGAATATGGCCCCGAATTCCGCGCCCGCGGCAGCCCCCTCGCCCAATCCCGACACCGTACCCGTGATGCTTGAAAGTTGCGCTTGCTCTGATGCAGTGATTTGGCGATTTACGGCTACTTGCCGGCATATCGGAAGAATCTGTTGGTACTTTGCCTCAGCCTCTGGCGTTGGCGCATAAACAGATGGCTGATACTCTTGTGCGCCCAACTTGCTACCGCTCACGAGATTTCCGTAAGTAGAGGCGCAGGCATTCAATACCAGGACGAATGAAATGCAGGCGACGGCCTTTAAAGTGTTTTGGCCCATAACTGCCCCCTCAATCTTATTGCATGCACCGACAGGATTGTTCTGACAGGACTCGCCAACAATACGTTGGCAGGTAGGTTCGACTAAAGGCTACCCAATGTGTTACATCAAATACATCACCCCCTTGGGTGATGCCTGCAGAATCCAATACCGGCTGAGCTGCATTCTGCTTGTGGGAAATGATGTGCGACCGCTTCTGCCTCGGAGTGCCACTTGGTCTTACGCTGTGCCGATGCCGAATCAACTCTCCGAGGTTCTTTGCCTTCGCGGCGCTCCCGGCATGAGCGCCGAACTCGAAAGTCAGAAGTTCGGCTCCACTCTTCCCATTCACTGGTTGGGCCAGCCGAAAGGCCAGCCCGACGCAGAACGCCAATTTGAAATCCCGGTCGATGCGGCTTGCGCGGATATCCTCCATCTTTCGGCAGAGCGTGAGGGCCGACTAGATCCTCTGGCGAACGCCTTCGGCGCCCCTCTCGCCCGGGCACTCATCGATCGTATTCTCGGCAAGATGTGCGCCATCGCCATTTGCGGCGGCGTGTGGGAGCGGTGCACAACGGTTGTGCGGCTCGGCCCGCGCATCGCGCGCG
>JAPTUI010000418.1 GCA_028067895.1 Pseudomonadota bacterium
GCGCCCCGGCGCCACTCCTCTGCGCATCAAGCGCCGCTCGGAGAACCCCGTATGACGATGGTGCCCGAACGCGCCCCGGGGGCGCGCAAGATGGGTCTGGTCATCGACCTGGACACCTGTGTGGGCTGCCACGCCTGTGCGGTGAACTGCAAGGAGTGGAACACCGGCGGAGAGGCCGGGATCCTGCCCGACTACGACAAGTACGGGGCGAACCCGGACGGGGTGTGGTTCAACCGCATCCACTCGTACGAGACGGAGAGTCCCGAGCGCTCGCGCACCGTGAACTTCCCACGCTCGTGCCTGCACTGCGAGAACCCGCAGTGCGTCACCGTGTGCCCGACGGGGGCCTCGTTCAAACGGGCCGAAGACGGCATCGTACTCATCAACACCGACATCTGCATCGGCTGCAAGCTGTGCTCGTGGGCCTGTCCGTACGGGGCGCGCGAGTTCGACGAAGACGCCGGCGTGATGCGCAAGTGCACCCTGTGCATCGATCGGATCTACGACCAGGCGCTGCCCGAGGCGGAGCGTGAACCGGCCTGCGTGGCGACCTGCCCGGCCAAGGCGCGCCATTTCGGGGATCTGGGTGATCCGGACAGTGCGGTCTCGAAGCTGGTCGAGGCACGCGGGGGGGTGGATCTGCTCGAGGAACTCGGCTATCGCCCGACCAACAAGTACCTGCCGCCGCGCCAGGCTCAGATCCCGACCGCACCGCAGGAGGCCCCGGCGCGCCCAGCCCAGGGCGTCGGCGCAGCCCTGCTGCGTCTGCTCGACAAGGCGCTCAGCCGATGAGACCGGCCGCCTCGATCCTGCTGCTGACGACGCTCACGGGGTTCGCCTACGGGCTGCTGGCGTGGCTCGGCCTGTATGTCGCGGCGGGCGTCGCCGGCACCGCCCGGCCCCTGGTGTTGATCGGTGTCGGACTCGCGCTCCTGCTCGCCAGTGCGGGCCTCGCGGCCTCGGCGCTGCATCTGGGCCGCCGCGAGCGCGCCTGGCGCGCCTTCAGCCAGTGGCGCTCCTCGTGGCTGTCACGCGAAGGCGTGGCCGCGGTGCTCACCTATCCGGTGGCACTCGCCTTCGCTGCCGCAGTTTACCGCGCGCCCGCCGCGCCACTGACTCGGCTCCTCGGCGCCGCCGCCGCGCTCTTTGGACTCGGCACCGTCTACTGCACCGCGATGATCTACGGGAGCCTGAAGCCGATCCGGCAATGGCACAACCCGCACACCGCGCCCGATTATCTGATCTTTGCGCTGTTCTCCGGCGGCACGCTGTTCGTGCTGCTGCACACGCTCACGCTCGGCCCTGGCTCGCTGCCGGCGGCGCTCGCGGCGCTCGCGGCCGCGGCGGCTCTCCTCGCCAAACTCGCCTACTGGCGCCACATCGATCACCAACCGCCGCTCGCCACCCTGGCGAGCGCGATCGGACTGGCGCACGGCACCGAGGTGAAGCCGCTCGATGCACCGCACTTCGCGGAGAACTTCGTGCTGCGCGAGATGGGTTACCAGATCGCGCGCCGACACGGCGAGAAACTGCGCCGCATCGCGCTCGGGCTGGGCTTCCTGCTGCCGCTGCTCTTGAGCCTGCTCGCGGCAAGCGTGCGCATTCCGCTCGCGAGCAGTGTGCTCGCGGTGGCCTGCGCCGCGCTCGGCTTGCTCACCGAGCGCTGGCTGTTCTTCGCCCAGGCGACGCACGTCTCGGCGCTCTATTACGGCCGCAGCATCTAGCCGCCTCGATGTGCACTGCCGGTCATCGCCGATCGCCTTCGGCCAGACCATGCTGCTGCCGGCGAACTACGCACAGCCGTGCACACGGCACGTTACCTCGAGCGACTCGACGTAAGCAGGATGGGCTGCGCACGGAAATTCAAGCCACGGAACGACACAGCATTCCGGCAGGCAAACTGTTCGCGGACGCAGGCAGCCCGTCGCGGTTGTGTTCGGCGCGCGTGCCCCACTACAATCGGGCAGTTGACTTCGCGAACCCTATTTCGCCGCTCGCCGCGGCAGGACGCCCTCGACGCTGAGCGATGCGGACCGCGCGCGTCCTCGGTACACCGAGTGCGCGCCAGCACCACAGGATCTCCCCTTGAGTAGGGCCGGCGCACCGGCCGAACAGCCGCCAATCTGGGTGATGGGACTCACCAATGCCACCTTCGGCATGATGAGCGGATTTGCCGTGGTCACCCTGCCGCAGATGCTCGCCGCCGAGGGCGTTCCCGGGGGCCATATCGCCGCCATCACGGCGATCATCATCTCGCCGGGCTTCTGGGCCTTCCTGTTCTCGCCCATGCTCGACGTGCGCCTGCGCCGGCGGACCTATGCGCTCGCGTTCTGCGCACTCAGCGCCGTGTGCGCCGCCTTCACGGTGCTGCATCACCGCCACGTCGGGGAGGTCGAGGCCGTCATGATTCTCGGCTATCTGTCCGCCGCGTTCTATCAAGGCGCGGTCGGCGGTTGGATGGGCAGCCTCATCCGCGCCGATGAAGACAGCCGGCTCGGCACCTGGTTCAACGTCGCCAACGTCGCTTCAAGCGGTGTGATCATCATGGCTGGCGGACCGCTGATCCTGCACGCCACCGCCGCGCACGGCGCGCTGTTTCTGCTCGCGGCGATGCTCGCCCCGCTCATCCTCTTCCCCGTCATCCCGGCACCAGCGCCCGACCGCGTGCTGGCCGCCGAGAGCTTCGGGCGCTTCAGCCGCGCCGTGCTCGCCCTCGTGCGCCGCCGCGACGTGCAGATCGGGCTTGCGTTGTTTGTCCTGCCCTCGGCCTCATTCTCCCTGACCAACGTCCTCGGCGGCATCGGCAACGACTACCATGCGTCGGCCGCGACCGTGAGTCTGTTCGCCGGGGCCGGCTCGATCCTCGCGGGTATCGGCGGCAGCTTCCTCGTTCCGCGTCTGGCGCGACGCGTTGCGCTGCGGCCGCTGTACTTGGGCATCGGTGTCATCGGGGCGCTCTTTACCCTCGGCACGCTGTTGCTGCCGCGGGTGCCCTGGACGTTCGGATTCGTGTTCACTGGCGAGATCATCTTCCAGGCACTCGCCTTCACCGCCGCGTTCGGCATCGCCTTCCAGGTGATCGGCCCGGACAATCCACTGGCCGCGACGCTGTTCACGCTCCTGGTCGCGGCGATGAACCTGCCCATCACCTACATGGGCCTGCTCGACGGCTGGGGATACGATCGCGGCGGTCTCGTCGGCAGCTTCCTCACGGATGCCGGGCTCAGCATGACCGCCTGCCTGCTGCTCGCACTCGCGCTGCGCCGCTGGCTGTTTGAACCAGCCGTCTCGGCCGCCCCGGCGAGAGTCGAGTAGCTCGCCTGTTCCGGCTGCATCGATGCAGCATACATCGCGCTACGACGCAGATCTCACGAGCGCATCCATCCTCACCGCATGCCCTCGCGCGATCCGGTACTCGCCTATCATGATCCGACGCGCGTGTGCTTCGTGTGCGGGCGAGCGAGCAACTGCTGCACCAGCGGCGAGGGGCTGTGCCGAAATGCCGTAATAGCGTAGAAATGCTCGAACACGCCGGGAATCGCACAGTAGCGCTGCAGCCGGCCCTCGCGCAGCTCGTCCTGGACCACCACCTCGGGCAGAACGGCGACGGCCCCGGAGTCGCGTGCGAACAGCCGCAGCATCGCCATGTCGTCGACCTCCGCGGCCACCTCGACGCTGATGTGTCTGCGCTCGCACCACACATCGAACTGGGTACGTATGTCACTGTTGGGGCCGGGCAGCACCAGGCGCATGCCGGCCAGATCCTCCGGCAGCCGCAGCCGCCGTCGCCCGGTGCGCGGCGGCCCGATCAGGCAGACCGACTGACGCGAGAGCGGTACGCAGCGCCACGGCCGCTCGCTCTCGGCCACCACCGGGCGATTCGAGAGCAGCACATCCAAGTTGTGCACGCGCAGCTGCTCGAGCAGCTCGGCCAGACTGCCCGACTGCAGCGTCAGGCGCACCTCCGGACGGGTGAACAACGGTCGTAGCAGGTTTTCCGTGAAATTGCGTGACAGCGTGGCCACCGCCCCGACGCGCAGGTGCTGCTGGCGCTGTCCGAGTCCACCGCGCACGGTGGCCATCAGCTCCTGGCCGAGGCCGAAGATGCTGTCGGCGTAATCGAGCACCACGGCGCCGAACTCGGTCAGCTGCAACGAGCGGCCGGAGCGCTCGAACAGCGGCCGGCCGAGATACGTCTCGAGTTGACGGATTTGCGCCGACAGCGCCGACTGCGACACGCGCAGTGCGGCCGCGGCCTGGGTCAGATGACCGCGCTGCGCGACGGTCCAGAAATACAGCAGGTGGCGGAAGTTCAGGTTGCGCATATTCTCATTTATAGAACGGTTTGTTCTCTTTATTCTATTTTACAGCGTATTGGGATGCAGAGATACTGTGTCGCATCGCCGTAAACCCTGGAGAACGCATGCCGCATCATCCGCACTGGACCGCTTGGCTCGTCCCGCTGCTGTACCTGCTCGGCGCGGCGGTGGCGGCGGCGCTGCCGCGCCGCTCGCTCTGGCAGGCGCTCGCGTGCGCCTCGGGCACGGCACTCGGTGTGGCACTGGTCGGGGACCTGAGCCACCTGCTCCCGGCAGGCGCGATCGGTCCTCACAACGGTGCGGCGGCGGCGGTCATGACCCTGATCGCCTTTCTCGGCTGGGTCATCGCCCGCTACTCGCGCGGCAATCTCGCCGGAGAACCCGGTGAGCGGCGCTTCGTGTGCGCGCTGCTGCTGACGCTCGCCGGCGTAAGTGCGGTGGTCGCGGCGCGCAATTTCGCGGTGCTGGTGCTCGCCTGGGCCGCCAGCAGTGTCGCGCTGCATCCGCTCCTGACCCATTACCGCGACCGGCCGGCGGCCCGCATCGCGGCCCGCAAGAAATTCCTCGCCAGCCGCCTCGCCGAGGCGTGCCTGCTCGGCGCCGCGGTGCTGCTTTACCGGCGCTGGCACACCCTCGGGCTGACGGCCCTCGCCCGGCTGATCGCACTGCACGGCGCTACCGGTGCCGACATGCAGATTGCCGCGGTACTGCTCGCTGCGGCCGTGCTCCTGAAGTCCGCGCAGCTGCCCCTGCACGGCTGGCTGGTGCAGGTCATGGAGGCGCCGACCAGTGTCTCGGCCCTGATGCACGCAGGCGTCGTCAATCTCGGCGGCTATGTGCTGATCCGCCTCGCGCCGCTCATCAGCGCCTCACTGCCCTCGCAGGCACTGCTGGTCATCGTCGGTGGCACCACCGCGGCACTCGCCGGGCTCACTCTGTTGACCTGCCCGTCGCTGAAGGGGCGTCTCGCCTGGTCGACCTGTTCGCAAATGGGACTGATGGCCGCCGAATGCGGTCTGGGCCTCTACGGCCTGGCATTGCTGCATCTGCTCGGGCACGCACTGTACAAGGCGCACGCGTTCCTCTGCTCCGGAGAGGCGGTGCGCGAGAGCACCCGGGTTCGGATGCGTCCGGCTGCTCTCCCGCGCGCTCGGTTCGCGCCGCTGCTCGCACTGGCGGCGGCCGGGGCGCTGGTGGCGCTCTCTGCGCAGATGTGGCACACGGTGCTGCACGCTCCGGCAGTCCCGGTCATCGCACTGCTGCTGTGCACATTCGGCGTGGCGACGCTGCTGTGGGAGGGGGCCGGCGACCGCCTCACGCGCGGCCGCAACGTCCTGGGAGCGGCACTCGCCGTGCAACTGTACCTGCTCTGGCACCTGACGATGACCCAGGGCCTCGGTGTGCGCTCGGTTCACCCGGCGCCGCTGCTGGCCGGGTACGGCGCGTTGTGTATCCTCCTGCTGTATGCGGCGCAGGCGCGCCTCTGGAAGACCGGCCGCGCAGCCTGGCCCTCGCGGCTGTATGCGTGGGCGGCGGCCGGATACTTTCTGGACGAGCCGGTCACGCGGCTCGTCGCCTCTCGCTGGCCCTGGCGAGATGCGCGCAGTCCGCATGGCCGTCTCGGTCAGTGGCTCGCGCAGCGCGAAGGCGGGGCTGCTTGAGCGGCGCGAACGTGCCGGCGGCGCCCCTGGGCACGCCGAGCCTGCGACGCGAAGCGCTGCAGAGCGCCTGTCGCACCGTCGCGCCGGCGTGGCCGATCGATCGCCAGGTGGCGGTCAGCCCCTACTGGGGCTATCGGCCGCTGCCCTTCAGCACCGCCGCGCAGCGCCTGTGGCGCCTGAGCGGAACGCCCCTGACCTGGACGCGCGCACAGTATCTGCGCGCCTGGCAGCAGGGGCAGATCGAGCCGGTGCACCTCGAACAGGCCCTGCGTGAGCAATCGACGTTCACCAGCGTGCCGGCGGCCGTGCACGCCCTCGAGCAACCCGCCCCCGCGGCCGACGGACTGGCGTTGCTCAGCGATCGGCTGGACATGGACGCACGTCGACGCGGCCCCCTTCCCTGGCGCCAGCGCATCACCCAGCAGATCAGCGAGACCTGTGCCGCCTATTTCGATCAGCTGCAAAGCGACAGTTCACCGCTGCGCTCCGGCGGGCTATTCGAGCACTGGCGCGCAGCGCTCTGCCAGGATCGGCGGTTTGCTGCGCTTCAGGCCCGCGCCGCGGAGCTGCCTGCAACGGCCGATGCGGCATTCGACTGGGCGCTCGAGCGGCTGGCCGTGCGCGATGCCCACCTGAGCGAACTGCTCGAGGTGATCGCCGCGCGCATCAGCGGCTGGGCCGCCTGGTGTGCCTACCTGCG
>JAPTUI010000134.1 GCA_028067895.1 Pseudomonadota bacterium
GGGGGCGGTGGGGGTGGGCGGCGGGGTGGGCGTCGGAGTCGGAGTTGGACCGGGCGAACTGCACGAGCCGCCCGGCGTCCAGAGCGCCGGCACGTTCGGAGGTTCCCAACCCGCTCCGGCCGCGTTGGTGAAGGTCTGCGTTGCGGTATACGTCGACCCGCTGTAGGTCACCACCTCGCCGCTCGTGTAGGTGGTGTTCGTGTCACTCCAGGCTACACACGATTGGGCGTGCGCCGCCTTCAACGGCAGCAGCGCCAGGAGTCCCACGGTCAACGTGATGCCCATCGCATTTCGCACGGCAAGCCGCGTGCGGATGCTTGCTTGATTCACACTCATCGCGATACCTCTTGGAGGGAATGCCGGGCATGCCGGCGGTTGCGTCAACACTCGGCCGAACCGACGGTGCGCGCCCGCGCCCGCACCGCCGCACACGGACCGCCCGCACCGGATCAATCGATCCGGGCACGGTCGCTCCACGTGATCACCGTGACGTCATCCGGTCCGCCGCACCGCTCTGCGCCGCGCTCCTGCAGCGCCCGAACGCGATCCGGCAAACCCATCCCCCCGCAGCTATCGTTATGTCATGTCAGTGTTGTCATTGCCCGAAACACCAGCGTGCGCGGCAGGCTAGAACCAAAGCAGGCTCAATGCAATAAGACCAATTTGTTCAGAGTTCGGACCCCGACGGCGGCTCCTCAACGCATGCAGGGCGCGGATTTTGGTGGACATTCTCTCCGTCCGTGCTCTGGCGCAGCGTCTTGCACCGGCGGGCGCCGATTACCATAATGGTCCATCCGTGCGCGGTGCGGCGCCTGCTGACGTACCGCGCACACACCTTGCGGGAGAGCGCGTGTGGATTTGAAAGCATTGCGTGAACACATCGGCGTCGCCTGGCGCGGCTCCATCGTCGAGCGACTTGCCGCCTACGTGCGCATCCCGAACAAGTCCCCGCTGTTCGACCCCGAATGGGAGAAGCACGGCCACATGGAGGCCGCGATCCAGCTGATGGCCGAGTGGTGCCGGACGCAGGACATTCCCGGCATGAAAATCGCGATCAAACGCCTGCCGGGTCGCACCCCGGTGCTGCTCGTGGACGTGCCGGGCGAGCTACCCGGGTGCGTTCTGCTCTATGGCCATCTCGACAAGCAGCCGGAGTTCACCGGCTGGCATCCGGGGCTCGGCCCCTGGGAGCCGGTGCTGCGCGACGGCAAGCTGTACGGACGCGGCGCCGCCGATGACGGTTACGCGCTCTTCAGCTCGCTCGCGGCGATCGCGGCCCTGAAGGCCCAGCGCGTCGCACTCGCCCGCTGCGTCGTGCTGATCGAGGCGTCAGAGGAAAGCGGCAGCGTCGACCTGCCGGCGCACCTCGCGACGCTCGGCGATTCGCTCGGCGAGCCGTCGCTCGTGGTGTGCCTGGATGCCGAGTGCGGCAACTACGAGCAGCTCTGGTGCACCACCTCGCTGCGCGGCAACCTGGTCGGAGAGCTGACCGTGCGCGTGCTCGAGGAAGGGGTGCATTCGGGGATGGCGAGCGGCATCGCTGCGAATCCGTTCCGGATCGTCTCGCAGTTGCTGGCGCGGCTGGAGAACCCGCTCGACGGATCGCTCACGCCCGCCGAACTCTCGGTGAGCATCCCCGAGGACCGCCTCGCGCAGCTGCGCACCGCCGCGACCGTGCTCGGCGATACGGTCGCCGGCAAGCTGCCCTGGGCCCAGGGGGTCCGTGCCGTCAGCGATGATCCGGTCGAATTGCTGATCAACAGCAGCTGGAAGAGCACGCTCTCGGTGACCGGCGCCGATGGACTGCCGCCGACGCTCTCGGCCGGCAACGTGCTCCTGCCGGCCCTGACGCTGAAACTCTCCCTGCGCCTGCCGCCGACCTGCGAGCCGCTGCGCGCAGCGCGCGCGGTGAAGGACGTGCTCGAGCACGATCCGCCGTACGGCG
This sequence comes from Pseudomonadota bacterium, assembly GCA_028067895.1. Classification (GTDB taxonomy): domain Bacteria; phylum Pseudomonadota; class Gammaproteobacteria; order Steroidobacterales; family Steroidobacteraceae; genus 13-2-20CM-66-19. The sequence continues at coordinate 1,946 of JAPTUI010000134.1, forward strand.
CGCAGGTGCGCTTCACGCCCGGCACCCCGACGTCCGGCTGGAATGCGCCCTCATTCGCGCCCTGGCTGGAAAAATCAATCGATGCCGCGTCGCAGCAGATCTACGGGCGCGGCGCGGTGCACATCGGCTGCGGTGGCACCATTCCGTTCATGGCCATGCTCGGGGAGCGTTTCCCCGCCACGCAGTTCTTCATCACCGGGGTGCTCGGGCCGCATGCCAATGCGCACGGCCCGAACGAGTTCCTGCACCTGGAGTACGCCGAGAAGCTCACCGCGTGCGTATCGCTCGTGCTCGCCGATCACGCACGGGCCCGGCGCAGCTGAGCGCGCCGCAGCCGCCTCAGCGCATGTGCGGCGTGGTGCTCGGGCGTACCGAGGCGCGCAGCCGCTCCCAGGCTTCGCGGTAATGCGTGAGCATCGCCTCGGCGACGTCTGCCTCGAACGGCGGAAATTCCGCGCCGAGCTCGTCGATCATGACGGTCCACTTCGGCAGCCCCTTCGGAAAGCGGCCCTCACGGGTGAACACGACCCGGCCCTCGATCGGCACCTCCCCGACGATGGCCTTCACGGCCGCGATGCGATCATACAGACCGCTCTGCGGGTTCACGAACGTGAAGCGGTGCGGACCGTCCATGACGGTCCACTCGGCCATCTGATCGCCGCCGAAGATGTTGCCCTGCACCTGGCGCACGTCCACGATGAGGATGCCGTGCACGCTGAGCAGCAGGAAATCCACGTGGTAGCTGCCGCCCATGCCGTCGGGGACGGCCATGTCGATCAGGTGCTCCATACCCGCGGCGGCGACGGCCGACTGCAGTGCGCGCCGCGCGCGCCGGCGCCGATACCAGCGCACCAGCCAGACGGCCGCAATGATCAGGGCCACCGCGATCCCGAGCAGCACCCACGGCACCCAGGGCTGATGCAGAGTCGATCCCATCGATCCCATCGGTCCCATGCTAAATCGACTCACCCGCCAGGGCCGCCCGCAGCGAGGCCAGATCGGCGTCGATTTCCTCGAACACGCTCGGGCGCGCGAACAGTTCGGCGAGCGCCGGCGGCGGCGGCACCTCCCGTCCGATCAGCGGCTCGATGATCTCGCGGAATTTCGCCGGGTGGGCCGTACCGACCAGCACCCAGCGTCCGGCACGCCGGCGTGCCTCGGGCAGCCGGGCGTAGGCCTCGGCGGCCACCGCCGTGTGCGGACACCAGATGCGCCCGAGGCGGCGGTAGTCCCCGGCGATGCGGGCCCGGATCGCCTCATCCTCGACCGAGCAGGCACTGACCGCTTGGCGCAGCGCCTCGATCTGCGGATACAGCGCCCGCAGGCGCTCCATATTGCTCGGGTTGCCCACGTCCATCGCCGAGGCCAGCGTCGCGATGCTCGCACGCGGCTGCCACTGCCCGTCGGCGAGGAAGTCCGGCACGGTCCGGTTGGCGTTGTGCGCCAGCACCACCTCGCCGATCGGCAGACCGAGACGCCGCGCCCAGATGCAGGCGACGGCATTGCCGAGGTTGCCGCTCGGGATGATGTAGGACACCGGCTCCCCTTGCGGCCCGGCGAGCGCCAGGCTGCTCGCCGCGTAGTACACGGCCTGGGGCAGCAGGCGCCCGAGATTGATGCTGTTGGCCGAGGACAGCGCGCGCGTGGCGCGCAGCGGCTCATCGAGAAATGCCTGCTTCACCAGCCGCTGGCAATCATCGAAGGTTCCGCGCACGGCGAAGGAGCGCACATTGCCGCCCCAGCAGGTCAGCTGCTGCTGCTGCGTCGGGGATACCAGGCCGCGCGGGAACAGCACGATGACCTCGACGCCCGGGCGGCCATGAAACGCCGCCGCGACCGCCCCGCCGGTGTCCCCGGAGGTGGCCACGAGAATGGTCAGCGGGCGCCCCGCCCCGGCACGCAGCCGCGTCAGGCATGCCGCCAGAAAGCGCGCTCCGAAATCCTTGAACGCCGCCGTCGGTCCGTGAAACAGCTCGAGCACGCCGAGCCGCTCACCGTCGAGGGGCACCACCGGCGCCGGAAAGTTGAACGCTTCGGCGCAGATCCGCCCGAGCTCGCCCTCGAGCGCATCACCGGCGGCGAACGGCCCGATCAGCCGCTCGGCCAGTTCCGCCAGACCGGGCGCCGCCCGCAGCGCGGCGAGATCCGCCGGCGGCCACGCGTCCGGCACGTACAGGCCCCCGTCCGGGGCCAGGCCCTGCTCGAGCGCTGCGCCGAATCCGGCCGTCAATCGCTGATCGCGGGTACTGTGAAACCGCATACTCCCCATCGCCTCATCCGGTCCGTCAGCCGCTCGCCACCACACGCGCACCGTCGCGGTGCAGATCGACGATCCACTCATCGACTCCCGCGCCGCCGGCGACGATCGGCGCACGCATCGCTGCGAGCACCGCCGGTGCCTGCGTCTCGAGCGCCCAGGCGAACAGCGTCGGCCCGGCGCCGGAAATCGAGCAGCCGAGCGCGCCGGCCGCCAGCGCCGCGGCGCGCACGGCCGCGAAGCCCGGGATCAGCGCCTGGCGCTGCGGTTCGATCACGACATCCTCGAACGAGGCGCGGATCATGTCCAAATCATCGGTGTAGCAGCCGGAGATGAACCCGGCGAGGTTCGCCGTCTGCCAGACAAAGTCCGCCAGCGGAACTTCGCGCTTGAGGATGGCGCGGGCTTGGCGCGTGGCGAGGAACATGTGCGGGTGGATCAGCACCGCGCACACCCCCGGCGGCACCGGGATGCGCTTGACGCGCGGGTGATCGATGCCGACGGTGAGCACCAGGCCGCCGAAGAGCGACGGCGAGATGTTGTCCACGTGCAGCGAACCGCTCGCCACCGCCTCGCCCTGCATGGCGAACTTCAGCAGCTCGATTTTCTCGATGGGCTGCTCGAGCAGCGCGTTGGCCGCGACCACCGCGCCCACGGCCGAGGCGGCCGAGCCGCCGAGCCCGGAGCCGAGCGGGATGCCCTTCTCGATGCGCATCTCGAACCCGAACGGCGGCGCCAGCGCCGCATGCATCGCCTGCAGCGCGCGGCCGGCCGTGTTCTGCGCCGGATCGGTCGGCAGCTCCCCGGCAATGCCGCTCACTGCGGTGATGGTGACACCGGGCCGCGCGCTGCGACTGACGGTCACGCGATCCCCGAGCGCATCGACGGCGAAGCCGAGGATGTCAAATCCGATCGCGACGTTGCCGACCGAGGCCGGTGCGAACGCCGTGGCCCACTGTGCAGCGCTCACAACCGTGCTCCCAGGTAGGCCGACAGTCGCAGCAAATCAGCAAATACCCCACCGGCGGTCACCTCGGGACCGGCGCCCGGACCCTGCACGATGAGCGGATTGTCGCAATAGCGGCGCGTGGCGAAGCGCACCACGTTGTCGGTGAGTGCGATGTTGGCGAAGGCATGATCGGCATCGAACTCGGCCAGTCCTACGCTCGCCTGGCCGTCGGCGCCGAGACGCCCAACGTAGCGCAACACGCGCCCCTTGTCCCGCGCCGCCTCGAACCGCTCGCGCATGGACGCATCCGAGCGCGGCAGGCGCGTCATGAACTCCTCGATCGAGCCACGCTCGAGTCCCGCCGGGACCAGCGACTCGACCCGCACGTCGGATAGCTCGAGTTCCAGGCCCATTTCGCGTCCGAGAATGATCAGCTTGCGCGCCACGTCCATCCCGGAGAGGTCATCGCGCGGATCCGGCTCGGTGTAGCCGCGCTGGCGCGCATCGCGCACGATGTCCGAGAACGGCGTGCGGCCATCGTAAATGTTGAACAGGTAGGCGAGCGTGCCGGAGAAAATCCCCTCGATGCTCGCGATCTCATCGCCCGTCTCGCGCAGGTCGCGCAGGGTGTGCACCACCGGCAATCCGGCCCCCACGGTCGCCTCGTACAGATAGTGTGCAGCGCCGGCACGGCGCGCCTCCTGCAAGGCACGATAGAAAGCCATGTCGGCGCTGTTGGCCTTCTTGTTCGGCGTGATCACGTGCACGCCGGCGCGCAACCAGTCCGGATACCGGACCGCCACATCGCCGCTCGCCGTGCAGTCGATCAGCACGGTGTGCGGCAGGTAATCGACGCGCACGTGCTCGAGGAACCGCTCGAGGTCCGCCGGCACCGTGCTGTGCTCGTACTGCTCGCGCCAGGTGCCGAGTGCGATGCCGGTGTCCCCGAGCACCATGCGCTTGGAGCCGAGAATGCCACGCACGCGCAGGTCGATCTTGAACTGCTCGCGCAGCCGCTCGCTCTGCGAGGCGATCTGCTCGAGCAGCACCTCACCGACGGTGCCCGGACCGATGATGCCCACCGAGAGCGTGTGCGGGGACAGATACAGCCCGGCGTGCGCCGCGCGCAACGCGCGGGTCGCCGAGCGGCCCTCCACCACCACCGAGATGTTGCGCTCCGAGGCACCCTGCGCGATGGCGCGTACATTCACTCCGCTGGTGCCAAGGGCGCTGAAGACTTTCGCAGCGACGCCAGGGGTCCCGGCCATGCCGTCCCCCACGATGGCGAGGATGGCGAGGTCCGGGTCGATCGCGACGCTCTGGATCTGGCCTTCGAGCAGTTCCCGCTCGAACGCACGCCGGACCACCGCGGCGGCCCGCTCGCCTTCGTTCTGCGGAATGGCGCAGCAGATCGAGTGCTCGGAGCTGCCCTGGGAGATCAGGATCACCGAGATGCCTTCCTCGCGCAGCGCGCCGAACAGCCGGTGCGCGGTGCCCGGCACGCCGATCATGCCGGCGCCC
>JAPTUI010000645.1 GCA_028067895.1 Pseudomonadota bacterium
AAACGGCGCTGCGCAGCCTTCCCGATCACCAGCGCGTGCCGCTGGTGCTGTTTCACTTCGAGGACATGTCCTACCAGGACATCGCCGCGCGGCTCGGTCATTCGCTCGCGAAGACCAAGACCGACATCCTGCGCGGCCGCCTCGCCATGGCCAAGACCCTCGCCGCCGGCGGACTCGGCCCGCAAACCGACCGGAGCTGTGCACCGACATGAACGATCGTACCCCGCTTGAACAACGGCTCGAGCAGCTGGCGCACCAGGCGCTGCGCGAACTGCCGTCCTGCGCCGCACCGGCTTCCCTCGAAGCGCGCGTCCTGCGCGAGATCGCACAGCGCGCCGGCGAGCAACGCCCTGCCGGCATCGCCCGCTGGCCCCGTGCCGCGCGCGCACTGCTGATCGCCGCCTGCGCACTGTGCGTACCGCTGGTGTGGATGCTCGCGGCGCGGCTACGCGAGCACGTGGCCCGCGCACTGACCGACGCAGGCGTCGGGCACGTGGTGCGGGGCGTACGTGGCACGAGCCGCACGATCTTCGATCTCGGCGAGTTGGCCGTGCGTCTGGCGCACGCGATCCCGTCGGACTGGTTGTTCGGTAGTCTGCTCATCATCGGGGCGGCCTACGCCATGTTGGGCGCACTCGGTTACCTCCTGCTCTATCCCACGCTGCCGCATTCCAAGGCGCACACCGTATGAACAAGGTCATTCAATCGCTTCTCCCCGCCGCAGCGCTGGGCGGGCTGCTCGCCCTCGGCTGCGGCATTGCACCGGCCGGGGCCGGACAATCGACCGTCGTGAGCACCTCTGGTGTGGTGAGCACTGCCTCCCACAGAAACACGACTGAGGTGCGGATCGGCGCGCACGGCATCAATGTCGAGAGCGGCTCGAGCAACGTCCGCATTGGCCGCAGCGGCCTCGGCATCACCGACAATTCCAGCACGGTCGTGACCTGGCACGACCACCATCACGCCTGCCCGGATGACCAGGAGCGGGTCGCCGTATTCCACAGCGTACGACTCCCGGCCGGCAAGAGCGCCTGCGACGTCGTCGCCGTCTTCGGCAACAGCATGGCCGACGGCAACGTATCGGACTCAGTGGTCGCCATCATGGGTGACCTGCAAGCCAACGGCAGCGTCGGCAACAGCACGGTCAGCGTGTTTGGCAATTCGAGCATCAACGGCCCGGTCCGCGGCAATGCCGTTGCGGTATTCGGCGACCTGAGACTCGGTCCGAAGGCGCATGTGTATGGCCAGGTGGTGAACGTATTCGGATCGGTGCAGCGCGACCCGGGCAGCGTGATTGACGGTGGGACCGCGAACATCATGTCCGGGGTGTTCCATGGCGCCTCAGGCGTGCAGTCCTGGAGCGAGCACTGTCTGATCCTCGGCCGCCTGCTCGCACCGCGGCTCGACATCGGCTGGGCGTGGGGCGTCGCCGGGGCGCTCCTGCTGTTCTACCTGCTGCTGGCGCTGCTGTTCCGTGCAGGCCTGCAGAAGTGCATCCAGACACTCGATGAGCACCCCGGTGCGTCGGTTCTGGCCGCCGTCGCCATGACGCTGTTGACGCCGGTGCTGATGCTGGCCCTGGTCATGACGGTGGTCGGGATCCTCGCCATCCCGTTGTTCTGGCTCGCACTGCTCGGCGCCGGCATCTTCGGCCGGGTGGTCGCGCTCGGCTGGCTCGGCGGGCGGATCCTGCGCGGCGCACGCAGCGGCATCACCCATCCGGTGCTGTATGTACTGCTCGGCGGCATCGTGGCGCTGGTGCTCTACATGGTGCCGGTGCTCGGATTCATCATCTATGCCCTGATCGGCACGCTCGGCTTCGGCGCGGTCATCTACAGCCTGCTGCTTGCCCTGCGCGCCGCACGCGGCTCAGCGGCGCCCGCCGCACCTGCCGGCTTCGCCGGTGTCAGCGCGAACGCCGGCTCCGTGCCGCCCGGCTCGTCCGGGAGCGCCGCCGCCGACGCTACCGCAGCGGCTGCAGAGACGGCGCCGCACGCACCGACGCCCATGGAACTGTCCACGCTGCCGCGCGCAGGGTTCTGGATCCGCATGCTGGCCCTGCTGATCGACCTGGTGCTGGTCAGCTTCGCGCTGAGCGCGATCGAGCACCACGGCACCGATGGCCTGCTGCTCGTGCTGGCCACCTACGGCGCCCTCATGTGGAAGCTGCGCGGCACGACCGTCGGCGGCATCATCTGCCATCTGCGCGTGGTGCGCATCGACGGTCAGCCGGTCGGCTGGGAGACCGCCATCCTGCGCGCGCTCGGCTGCTTCCTCTCGCTGATCGCCGCGGGCCTCGGCTTCTTCTGGATCGCCTTCGACCGCGAACGGCAGGCCTGGCACGACAAGATCGCCGGCACCGTCGTGGTGCTCACGCCGAAGACCCAAGGGCTGGTGTGAGATGACCCCACACTCCGTACCGCCGGTCCTCGCCTGTTCCCGGAACGGGCGAGGACGACCCGCCGAAGGCACGTCTGACACTCCCGCTCGCCACATCGTCCACACGCTTCGCCGCACGTTCACCTGACAGGGCAGTTATCCGCATGAGCAATTCCAATCTCTCGGTTGACCAGCAAGGCAGCGGCGTCCTCGCCGCATCTGCGATCCCCGACTCGTCTGGAACCGATGCGCTCGACTGGACCGGACGCGACAGCACTTTGGGCGATGTCCTGGTCCCGACGCGCCGCCGCCTGCGCAAACGCTGGCTGATCGCCGGTGGTCTGGCGCTCGCCGCGGCAGCCAGCACTGCGCTGTGGCTGCGTGACAGCGGCAAGCCCGCCGCCCTCGTTCCGCTCGCGGATCGACACTTCGTGCCGCTGGTGAGCACCATGGTTCCGGGGCTGCAGCCGGTGAGCACGCAGGTGCTGGTCACCGGCACCATCTCGGCGCGGCACGATCTGCCGATCGGGGACGGCGGTCAGGCCGAGCGCATCGTACAGGTCGACGTCCAGGTCGGCGATCACGTCCGGCGCGGACAATTGCTCGCCCGACTCGATGACTCGGTGCTCAAGCCGCAAGTCGCGCAGCTCGCGGCATCCCTGGCCAAGGCACGCGCCCAGGCGACGCTGTCGGCCGCCGAGTACCGACGGGCGCTCGCGATCGGGCCCGACGGCGGGCTGTCACGGCAGAACATCGAACAGAGCCAGGCCACGGCCGCCATGGACGCGGCCAACGAGCGGATGTTCGCCGCGGAGCTGCGCCAGAAGCGCGCCGAACTCGCGCTGACCCGCATCGTCGCGCCGGCTTCCGGGATCGTGCTGACCCGCAACGCCGAGGTCGGCCAGGTGGCGAGCCCGGGAGGACCCGCGCTGTTCACGCTGGAGGATGCCGGACGCGTGGAACTGAAGGGTCAGGTGACCGAGCAGGACCTCGCGGCACTGAAGGTCGGCCAGCCCGCTCAGGTCTACCTGATCGGCTACCCTCGTCCCTTCCCCGGTCGCATCTGGCTGCTCGGGGCCACCATCAACCCGCAGACCCGCCTCGGAGAGGTGCGTATCGCGCTGAAGCCCAACCCAGCGCTGCGTCCCGGAGCATTTGCACGCGCGGTCATCCTGGAGAGTCACGCCGAGCGGCCGGTGCTGCCGCAGACCGCGGTCATGACGGACTCGGCCGGATCTTATGTGTTCGTCGTGAACCGCAAGAACCTCGCGGTCCGCCGTCCCGTCGTGCTCGGCGGGGTGATCGCCTCGGGCGTCGTCATCGCCAAGGGGCTCACCGGCCGCGAGCAGGTGGTGACGCTCGCCGGCGGGTTCCTGCAAAGCGGCGAGGCCGTGCGGGTCCAGACGCCCAAGGTGCGCTCATGAGGCGCCTGTCGGCCTGGGCGATCCGTCACCCGCTGCCTCCCATCGTCCTGTTCGTCGTGCTGCTGTTCGTCGGCGCCACGGCATTCGTTCGCCTGCCGGTGACGCTGAATCCTCACCTGTCTTATCCCATCGTCTCGGTGGTCATCACCGAGCCGGGAGCCGCGCCCGAAGAGGTGCAGACCCAGATCGTACGGCGCGTGGAAGCGGCGGTGGCCGGCATCGGCAACATCCGCCACATCCTCTCCAAGGCCTATCAGGGCGGAGAGGAAACGGACGTCCAATTCGAGATCGGCACGCCGATCGACCGGGCGGTCACCGAAGTGCGCGATGCGATCACCCAGGTGCAGGCCGATCTGCCCGCCGACATCCTGCCGCCGGTGGTGCAGCGGGTGAAGATCGATGGCGGACCGATCGTCTACTACGCGGTCAGCTCGACCGACATGAGCGACCGGGCGATTTCCTGGTTCATCGACAACACCATCACCAAGCGGCTGCTCACCGTGCCGGGGGTGGCACAGGTCTCACGCTACGGTGGAGTCGATCGCGAAATCCGCGTCGAGCTCGACCCGGCACGCATGCAGGCGCTCGGCATCACTGCAGCCCAGGTCAATGCTCAGCTGGCCAGTCTCAACATCGACCTGCCGGGCGGGCGAGCCGATCTGGGCAACGGTGAGCAGACGATCCGCGTACTCGGCGGAGCGCAGACGGCCTGGCAGCTCGCGCAAACTCAGATCGCCCTCCCGGGTGGACGCTTCGCACGACTCGGCAGTATCGCCACAGTACGCGACGGGGCCGCCGAGGTGCGCAGCATCGAGAAGTTCAACGGTCAGCCGGCAATTTCCTTCGGCGTGCAGCGCGCACGCGGCACCTCGGACGTGACGGTGCTGAACGGCGTGCAGCAGGAGCTCGCCAAGATCCGCAAGGAATTTCCGGACGTCAACATCCACCGCACGTTCTCTTCGGTGACCTACACCAAGCACACCTACCACTCGGCACTCGAGGCGCTGATCGAGGGCTCGATCCTCTCGGTGCTGGTGGTGTGGCTGTTCCTGCGCGACATTCGTGCGACGCTGATCTCCGCACTCGCCATCCCGCTCTCGGCGATTCCGGCGTTCGCCGTGATGTACTGGCTCGGCTTCACGCTCAATCAGGTGAGCCTGCTCGCCCTGTCGCTCGTCTCCGGCGTGCTCGTCGATGATGCCATCGTCGAGATCGAGAATATCGTGCGCCACAAGCGCATGGGCAAGAATGCGTTCCAGGCGGCGCTCGATGCGGCCGATGAGATTGCGCTCGCGGTGGTGGCCACGTCCTGCACCATCATCGCGGTGTTCATGCCGGTGAGCTTCATGAGCGGGATCATCGGGCAGTACTTCAAGCAGTTCGGCCTGACAGTCGCCGCGGCGGTGTTCTTCTCGCTGCTGGTGGCGCGACTGCTGACGCCGGTGATCGCCGCCTACACGCTGAAGTCCGAGCCGGCGCCGGAACAGCATGACGGACCGATCATGACCAGCTACCTGCGGGTGTTGCGCTGGTGCGTACATCATCGCTGGAAGACGATCCTCTTCGGCGTACTGTTCTTCGCCGCCTCGATCGTCGGACTGATCCTGGTGCCGAAGACCTTCGTGCAGAACTCCGACAGCAGCAGCGCGTCGCTCTCGATCGAACTGCCACCCGGAGTGCAGCTCGCCGATACCGCGAAGGTCGCCGATGAGGCCTACCGCATCCTCGCCCGGCAGCGCTACGTGAAGTCGATCGACGAGTCGGTCGGCGGCGACGGCAGCGTACGCGGCGCGAACCTCTTCATCAGCCTGGTGCCGCCGAGTGAGCGGCCGATGAGCCAGAATCAGTGGCAGAATCAGATGCTCGCGAAGCTGCGTCGCATTCCGAACGCGCAGATCTACTTCCAGAACTTCAACGGTGCCAGCGACGGTCACGACATCACCCTCGATCTCACCGGCGACAACCTGTCGCTGCTCGAGCACACCGCCCACAGAGTCATGGCCCAGATGGCGGCACTGCCGGATCTGCGCGACGTGAGCTCCGCGGACGGGCTGCCCCGACCCGAGATCCGCATTCGGCCGCGCTTCGATCTCGCCGCTGAGCTCGGCGTGACCGTGGCGGACATCAGTCAGACCATCCGGATCGCGACCATCGGAGATCTGCTGCAGAACGACGCGAAGTTCACCCTGCCGGACCGCCAGGTGCCGATCCTGGTGAATCTGAAGCGCTCGGCGCGCGCCAACCTCAATACGCTGGAGAACCTGCCGGTGCCGACCGCGAGCGGCGGCTCGGTGCCGCTGAAGGCGGTGGCGGATTTCGGCTTCGGCCAGGGTCCGACCGAGATCCACAGCCGCGACCAGCGCCTGCGCATCGCGATCGATGCGGACCTGAACGGCGTGCAGCTCGGCATGGCGATGAAGCAGATCCATGCGCTGCCGGCGCTCGCCCACCTGCCGCCGGGCGTACACCTCGCGGAGACGGGCAACGCGCGGCTGATGTCGGAGCTGTTCACCGACTTCCTGATCGCGATGGGCACGGGCATTCTCATGGTTTTCGCCGTACTGGTGCTGCTGTTCGCCCGCGTGCTGCAGCCGATCACCATCCTCTCGGCACTGCCGTTGTCGATCGGCGGGGCGGTGGCGGCGCTGTTCATCACCGACCGGCCGCTCTCGCTCGGGGTGATGATCGGGTTCCTGATGCTCATGGGCATCGTGGCGAAGAACTCGATTCTGCTCGTCGACTTCGCGATCGAGGAGATGCGCGCCGGCAAGGACCGCCTGACCGCGCTGCTCGAGGCAGGGCACAAGCGGGCCAGGCCGATCGTGATGACCACCGTGGCGATGGTGGCCGGCATGCTGCCGGTGGCC
>JAPTUI010000154.1 GCA_028067895.1 Pseudomonadota bacterium
GGCTGCGCGCCAGTGCGGTGGATAGGTGCGCTCGTAGCCCGGCAGGCCCTCGATGCGTGCGAGCCAGCGCCCGAGCGCCGGATAATTGATCTCCACCGGCATGAAGCGCGCGGCAAGTTCGCGCGCAGCAGGACGCTCGAGTGCGCGCTTCAGCAGCTGAATGCCCGGAAAAATCACCATGTCGACCGCCGAGAAACGCTCCCCGACGACCCAGTCGGATTTCGACAGCCGCCCCTCGATGGTACGCGCCTCACTCGCCACGGCGTGCATGGCCTGGGTGAGCGCATCGCTGCGCAGGTCGGCATCGCCGGCGAAGACCGCGCCCGTAATGGTGCGCAGGTGCGGCTCGATGTAGGCCTGGTACTCGCAGATGACCCGCATGATCGTGCCGGCCTCCTCCGGGCTCGTGCCGAACAGAGGCGGGTCGGGATACTTCAGGTCCAGGTAGTAGAGGATGGCCAGGGACTCGAAGCAGACATAATCGCCATCCTTGAGCACCGGCACGCGCCCGCGCGGGTTCATCTGCAGCAGGTGCGGGGACTTGTGCTCCTGCTTGGAGAACTGCAGCAGGTGCGCCTCGTACGCGAGACGCTTGTGTTCGAGCGCGAGCAGAACCCGCCAGGCGTACGGACTGCCGCTGCCCCAATAGACCTCGATCGCCATCACTCCCCCGATTCGCTGTGCGGGGGGAATTGTACCGGGTTGAGCGACGCCGGTAGCAGTGGCGCGCGACCGCACCGGCGCTGCGGGTTCTCCTCGGCCGGCCGCGCTGCATACAATGGGCCGCCGCGCCCGGGCAGAACCGGGCGAGTGCGGCGGGAGGCGATATGTTCGACACACTCATCTCGGTGCCCCAGCTGGCACAACGGCTCGAGGATCCCTCGCTCGTCATCGTCGACTGCCGCTTCGATCTGGGGCGGCCGGCCTGGGGCGAGGCGGCCTACGGCGAGTCCCGCATACCGCGCGCACGCTATGCGCACCTCGATCGGGACCTCTCCGGGCCGCTGCGCCCCGACAGCGGCCGCCATCCGCTGCCGGCGCCGCAGGCACTTGCCGAACGCCTCGGCGGCTGGGGCATCGAGGCCGGCGTGCAGGTGGTGGCCTACGACCAGGGCCCCGGAGCGTTCGCCGCGCGACTGTGGTGGCTGCTGCGCTGGCTGGGGCACTCGAGCGTGGCGGTGCTCGACGGCGGGCTCGCCGCCTGGCAGGCCGCGCGGCTCGCGGTCCCGTGAAGGGAGACCGCCCCGCCGCGCGCGCGCCGCTTCGAGGGCCGAGCGCACGCCGAGGCGCTCATCGCCACGGCGGAACTCGAACAGCTGCTCGACGCCGGACAGCTCTCGAGCGGCGAGCGCGTCCTGATCGATGCGCGCGGCGCCGACCGCTTCGCCGGCCGCAATGAAACGATCGATCCGGTGGCCGGCCACATCCCCGGCGCGCGCAACCATCCCTTCACCGACAACCTCGCCGATGGCCGTTTTCTGCCGGCGGCGGTGCTGCGCGAGCGTTACCTGCACACCCTCGGGGCGCAGCGCCCCGCGCAGGCCGTGTGCATGTGCGGCTCGGGCGTGACCGCCTGTCACACACTGCTCGCGCTCGAGATCGCGGGGCTGCCCGGGGCGCGCCTGTACGGCGGCTCGTGGAGCGAGTGGATCCGCAATCCGGCCCGCCCGGTCGCGGCCGGCGGCTGAGCGGCGCCGGCGCGGCGGAAAAAAATCGCGCGCAGGACTTTCACTGCAGCGTGATTTTGATATCGTTCGCGCCGAACGCACTCCCGCGCGTCGTACGGAAATCTCCGACGTGGCCGTAGATCCCAAGAGCATCACCAACCCGCAGTACAACCCGAGCGCGCCTTGGCGCATCGAGGACTCCCTCGAGCTCTACCACGTCAACGCGTGGGGCAAGGGGTATTTCGGCATCAATGAAGCGGGCCACGTCGTGGTGCGGCCCGATACGCGCGCCGGCAGCGGCAGCGACATCGATCTGTACGAGGTGATCGAGGGGCTGGAGGCCCGGGACCTGACCACCCCGGTGGTGGTGCGTTTCTCGGACATCCTGGCGCACCGCCTGAAGCACCTGCACGATGCGTTCGCGCAGGCGATCGCGGAGAACGACTACCAGAACCGCTATGCGGCGGTCTTCCCGATCAAGGTCAACCAGCAGCGCCTGGTGGTTGAGGAGGTCTACCGCTACGGGGCGGAATTCGGCTTCGGACTGGAAGTCGGCTCGAAGCCCGAATTGCTCGCGGTCATGGCCATGACCGAGAACGCTCCCGACCGCCTGATCGTGTGCAACGGCTTCAAGGACGACAGCTACATCGAGGCGGTCACGCTCGCGACCAAGCTCGGTCGGACCATCATTCCAGTGGTGGAGAACTTCGAGGAACTCGCCCTCATTCTCAAGCACGCCGAGAAGTACGGTGTGCGCCCGCGCATCGGCGTGCGCGTGAAGCTCGTGACCGAGGGGTCGGGCAAGTGGCGCGACTCGACGGGCGAGAAGTCGAAGTTCGGCCTGTTCATCACCGAGATCCTCGAGCTGGTCCGTGAGCTGAAGGCGCGCGACATGCTCGATTGCTTGCAGCTCGTGCACTGCCATCCGGGCAGCCAGCTGCAGGACATCCGCCGCGTAAAGGACGCCATCAACGAGCTGGCGCACGTCTATGCGGAGCTGAAACTGATGGGCGCGGGGCTGCAGTACATCGACGTCGGCGGCGGACTCGGCGTCGACTATGACGGCAGCGGCACCAATTACTCCTCGTCGATGAACTACACGCTGAACGAGTACGCGAGCGACGTCGTGTACCGCATCGCGAGCGTCTGCAATGCGCGCGAAGTGCCGCATCCAATGATCATCAGCGAGTCCGGCCGAGCGGTCGCCGCCTATCACAGCGTGCTGATCTTCGACGTGCTCGGCTCTTCGGCGCTCGACAAGTTCCGCGTCACCGGCCGCGAGGTGGAAGACTACGGCGGTCGCGAGGAGATGCCCCAGCCGGTGCTCGATCTGTTCGACGCCTTCAGCTCGGTGAGCCCGCGCCGTTTGGTCGAGTGCTACCACGATGCACTCACCGCCCGCGACCAGGTACAGCAGATGTTCAACCTCGGGCTGCTGTCGCTCGAGTTCCGCGGCCTCGCCGAGCGGCTGTACTGGGCGACCTGCGCGAAGATCCGCGACGTCTGTCGCCGCCTGGAGCGCGAGCCGGAGGAGCTCGAGGGCCTGGAGTCGATTCTCTCCGACACGTACTTCTGCAACGTGTCGGTCTTCCAGTCCCTGCCGGACAGCTGGGCAATCGATCAACTCTTTCCGATCATGCCCATTCACCGCCTCGAGGAGCGCCCGACCCGCACCGGCGTGCTGGCCGACATCACGTGCGACTCTGACGGCAAGATCGACCACTTCGTCTCGCTGCGCGACGTCAAGCACACGCTGGAACTGCACGAGCTGAAGCCGGCGCAAAAGTACTACCTCGCCGTCTTCCTCGTCGGCGCCTATCAGGAAACCCTCGGCGACCTGCACAACCTCTTCGGCGACACGCATGTCGTCCACGTGCGCGGGCACGATGAGGGCGGCTGGTGGATCGAGGAAGTCGTCAAGGGCGACACCGCCAACCGGGTGCTCGAGTACATGGAGTACGATGTGGCCGAACTGTCCCCGGCGCTGATGCGTGACTGCGAGCGCGCGATCCGTGCCGGCCGCATGAGCATTGCCGAAAGCCAGGTGCTCAAGCGTTTCTACCAGGCGGAACTCGACGGCTACTCCTACCTCGAGACGTCCGCCGACTAACTGTTGTAATCACACAACAGGCACCCAGGGCGACACGCCGGGGTGCTGCTGCCGGTGTTTGCGTCCCGCCAACGCCGGGAGTAGCATCGTGACGGTCCCAGTCCTCAGTGGATTGATCACGTTTGAGTGTCCGGCGCCTTCGATCCGCCCGTCTGCGCGCATCGTTCGTACGTGAACCTGGTGCCGATCGCCGGTTTTCAGGCGCGCCCGTACCCGGCCCGACCGTGGCCTTCCACCCCCCAGCCTTCCCGTTCGATTCTGCGATACCCGCGGAGGACCCGTGTGGCCCGCGGCTCGCGCTGCCAAGAGAGATCTCCGGATGACGACGATTTACGTAGGCAATCTACCGTTCAACGCCACTGAGCAGGACGTGAAGACGCTCTTCGAACGTCACGGCAAGGTGGACTCCGTCAAGCTGATCAATGACCGGGAAACCGGCAAGCCGCGCGGCTTCGGCTTCGTGGAGATGGCGCCGGGCGAGGCTCAGGGGGCGATCCAGGCGCTGAATGGCTTCCAGATGAACGGTCGCGCACTGCGGGTCAATGAGGCGCAGGAACGCGCGCCGCGACCGCGCACCGGCGGCGGGCCGTTCCGCCGCTGATCGGCCCCCGGGCGGTCGTCCCGGCCCGCGGCCGGGACGACCCTCGAGCCCGGCAACGCGCCGAGCAGAGGCGCGAGGCGAGCGCACCCCGGGATCGGGGTGTCGAAGGCTTTTGCTTTTTCTGTGCGGGCCGCTGGCGGATCGTGCCGATGGGCTCATGACCCCGCTGCAGACGAAGCGGGGTTTTTTTTGGCCGCATACCCGTCCACAATGGCAGCCCTCATGCGAGCGTTACCCAAAGCCGCACCGGCCGCCGCGCTGGCCGTCCTGAGCCTGCTCTCGGGCTGTGCCACGACCAGCGGGCGGCACGCCACGACGACGGCGCTCGACGCCATCCTGGCCGGACCGCGCCCCGCGGCGCAGCGCCGCCGGGACCGCGACCGCCACCCGGTGCAGACGCTGCTGTTCTTCGGCCTGCGCCCGATGAGCCGCGTCCTGCAGGTCTGGCCGCGCGCCGGCGGCTACTACACACGCATCATCGCCCCGCTCGTGCGCCGCAACGGCCGCTTCGATGCGGCGCTCATCAATCCCGGCCAAAGCGCCTTTCTCGCCGCGCGCAATGCCCGTTATCGCCAGCTGCTCGCCTCCGACCCGCACTTGTACGACCGTGTCCGCGTCGTAACGTTCCCTACCGACGGCGGCGATGCCGTGCCGCCGGGCTCCGTCACGCTCGTGGTCGCCTTCGGCGTACTGCACCAGTGGTTGGCACGCGGTGAGGCCGCCAATGCGCTGCACAGCATCCACCGCGCTCTGGCGCCGGGCGGCGTCCTCGGCGTCGTCGACAATCGCGCCGCCCCGAACGCACCGCCCGATCCGCACGCCTACACCGGTTACGTGAAACAGTCGTACGCCATCAAGCTCATCGAAGCGAGCGGCTTTCGCCTGGTGGCCGCCTCCGAGGTGAACGCCAACCCGCGCGACCACAAGGTCTATCCGGCCGGCGCCTGGACGCTGCCGCCCGCCTACCGGCTGGGCAAAACCGATCGGACCCGCTATGCGGCGATCGGGGAGCCGGACCGCTTCACCCTGAAGTTCGTGAAAATCCCGCTGCACTGAGCGAGCAGGGTCGCTACCACATCTGGCGCAGACGCGCCCCCACATCGAGCGCCGGGCCGAGACCCACGGCGGCGTCCCCGGCCGTCCCCGGACTGAGGGCCGCGGGTGTCTCGCGATCCAGATGCGCCAGCACGGCGGCGCTGAGGAAGCGGCTGCGCGCGCCGTACACATGCGCATCGCCGTAGCGATGCTGGCCCGTCACATAAAACTTCAGCGGCGCATACAGCAGCAGGTCATTGCGGGCCCGGGTGAGCGCGACGTAGAAGAGCCGGCGCTCTTCCTCGAGCTGCTCGGCGCTCCCGGCGGCAAACTCCGAAGGGAAGCTGCCGTCGACGACATTGAGCAGGTAGACCGTGTCCCACTCCATGCCCTTGGCCGAATGCACGGTCGAGAGCACCAGGTAATCCTCATCGAGCGCCGGCGGACCGGCGCGGTCCGAGACCGCCGCGGGCGGATCGAGCGCGAGCTCGCTGAGGAAGCGCTCACGCGAGGGGTACTGATCGGAGAGCACCTCGAGTTGCTCGAGATCCCCATTGCGGGTGTGAACCTGCTCGTAGAGCCGCTCCAGATGCGGCTGGTACCAGCGGCGCGCCCGCTGCACCTGACCACTCCACGGGCAGCGGGGGTCGGCAAGCTCGAGCAGCAACGCGAGCAGCAGCGCCCAGTGCTCGGCGGCCGCCGGCGGCGGCACGAATGCGCTGAGCGCCCCGAGGGCGCCGCCGGCGCGCTCCAGGTACTGAAGCGCACGCCGGGCGTTCACCGGACCCATTCCCGGCAGCAGCTGCACCGTGCGCAATGCCGCGAGCGCGTTGCGGGGGTTGTCGGCCCAGCGCAGCACGCCGAGCAGATCCTTGACGTGACCGGCTTCGAGGAAGCGCAGCCCGCCGTACTTCACGAACGGAATGCCGCGCCGGCCGAGCTCGATCTCGAGCACGTCGCTGTGGCTGGAGGAGCGGAACAGAACGCCCTGATGCTTCAGCGGCACGTTCGCCTCGCGCCGGCGCAGCACCTCGGTGCAAACGCATTCGGCCTGCTGGCGCAGATCGAGCACCGTGCACAGGCGAGGTCTGACCCCCCCGCCGCGCACCGCGCGCAGATCTTTGCGGAACTGGCGGGCCGCCTCGGCCATCACGGCGTTGGACAGATCGAGGATCGGTTGCGTGGAGCGGTAGTTCTGCTCGAGGGTGATCACGGCTGCCGGCGGCGTGAAGCGCTGCGAAAACGCC
>JAPTUI010000018.1 GCA_028067895.1 Pseudomonadota bacterium
TGCTCGACGCGTACTGCGACGGGGAGATCGACCGTCTGTTCCTGGTGAACGCCGAGTTCGTCAACACCATGACGCAGCGGCCGTCGGTTGTGCAGCTTCTGCCGGTGCAGGCGATCGACACCGAGGACCTTTCGGACCACTGGGACTACATCTACGAGCCCGAGGCCGCGCAGATTCTCGATTCGCTGCTGATGCGCTATATCGAGTCGCAGGTGTATCGCGCGGCGGTCGAGAACGTCGCCTCGGAGATGGCGGCGCGGATGGTGGCCATGAAGGCTGCCACCGACAATGCCGGCAAGTTGATCAACGAAATGCAACTGATTTACAACAAGGCCCGTCAGGCCGCGATCACCAAGGAATTGGCCGAGATCGTGGGCGGCGCGGCCGCGGTTTGAGAGAGACAACACATGGCAAGCATGGCCGAAGGCAAGATCACCCAGATCATCGGTGCCGTCATCGACGTCGAATTCCCGCGCGACGGGATTCCGCGCATCTATGAGGCGCTGAAGCTCAAGGACGTCGACCTGACGCTCGAGGTCCAGCAGGAGCTCGGCGACGGCATCGTCCGCACGATCGCCATGGGTCCTTCCGAAGGGCTCAAGCGCGGCCTCGCGGTCCTCGCCACTGGCAATCCGATCACCGTGCCGGTCGGCAAACCGACCCTCGGTCGCATCATGGACGTGCTCGGCGCACCGCAGGACAACCGCGGTCCGGTCACGTCCGAGCAGAGCCTGCCGATCCACCGGCCGCCGCCGTCGTTCGAAGAGCAGGCGGGCGGCCAGGATCTGCTGGTCACCGGCATCAAGGTCATCGACCTGCTGGTGCCGTTCGCCAAGGGCGGCAAGGTCGGCCTGTTCGGCGGTGCCGGCGTGGGCAAGACGGTCAACATGCTCGAGCTGATCAACAACATCGCCAAGCAGTACAGCGGTCTGTCCGTGTTCGCCGGCGTGGGTGAGCGTACTCGCGAAGGCAACGACTTCTACCACGAGATGATCGAGGCGGGCGTCATCGACGCGCAGGAGCTCAGCAACTCCAAGGTGGCGATGGTCTACGGCCAGATGAACGAGCCGCCGGGCAATCGTCTGCGCGTGGCGCTCACCGGGCTCACCATGGCCGAGCATTTCCGCGACGAGGAGCACCCGGACGGCACTCGCGGGCGCGACGTGCTGCTGTTCATCGACAACATCTATCGCTACACCCTCGCCGGCACCGAGGTCTCCGCGCTGCTCGGGCGCATGCCCTCGGCGGTGGGCTACCAGCCGACGTTGGCGGAGGAGATGGGCGCGCTGCAGGAGCGCATCACCTCTACCAAGACCGGATCGATCACCTCCATCCAGGCAGTCTACGTTCCGGCCGACGACATGACCGACCCGTCGCCGGCGACCACGTTCGCGCACCTCGATGCGATCGTGGCGCTCTCCCGCCAGATCGCGACTCTCGGCATCTACCCGGCGGTCGATCCGCTGGAGTCGACCAGCCGTCAGCTCGACCCGCTGGTGGTCGGCGAGGAGCACTACAACGTCGCGCGCGGCGTGCAGGCGGTGTTGCAGCGCTACAAGGAGCTGCAGGACATCATCGCGATCCTCGGTATGGACGAGCTGTCCGAGGAGGACAAGCAGACCGTGTACCGCGCCCGCAAAGTGCAGCGCTTCCTCTCGCAGCCGTTCAACGTCGCCAAGGTGTTCACCGGTCAGGACGGCAAGACCGTGCCGCTCGCCGAGACCATCCGCGGCTTCAAGGGCATCATCAGTGGTGAGTTCGATCACCTGCCGGAGCAGGCGTTCTACATGGTCGGCACCATCGATGAGGCGGTGGCCAAGGCCAAGACGCTGCAGTAGGAGAGTCCGTCATGGCCGAGCCCCATACCATCCAGGTTGAAGTCGTCAGCGCCGAGGGTGAAATTTTCTCCGGGTCGGCGACCATGGTGTTCGCGCCGGCCTCGCAGGGCGACATCGGCGTGGCGCCGCGCCACGCACCGCTGCTCTCGATGCTCAAGCCCGGCGAGGTGCGGGTCGAGACACCCGCGGGCGAGGAGCTGTTCTTTTTCGTCGGCGGGGGCGCCATCGAGGTGCAGCCGCACCGCGTGACGGTGCTCGCCGACACCGCGCTGCGCGCCAAGGATCTCGACGAGGCGGCAGCGCTCGCCGCGAAGCAGCGCGCCGAGGAGGCGCTGAAGGACCGCAGCAGCCACATCAGCCAGGCGGAGGCGCTCGCGGAACTGGCCCGCGCCGCTGCCCAGCTGAAGCTGATCGCGAAACTGCGCAAAGTGCGCGGCTGATCGCGCACCGTGCCCGTCCGGGCGATAATCGCCGCATGAACATGCGTGCCGCCGCGCCGAGCGCGGCTCTTTCGGTCGTGATTCTGGCCGCCGGCGAAGGCAAGCGGATGAAATCCCGCTGGCCGAAGGTGCTGCAACCTCTGGCGGGTCGGCCGCTGCTCGCCCACGTGCTTCAGACCGCGCGGGCGCTCTCGCCGACGGCCATTCACATCGTTTACGGACACGGCGGGGAGGCGGTCCGTGCCGCCTTCCCCGAGGCCGGACTGAGCTGGGTGCACCAGGCGCAACAGCTCGGCACCGGACATGCGGTGCAGCAGGCCGCTCCCGAGCTCGAGGACGCCGCCACGGTGCTGGTGCTGTACGGCGACGTGCCGCTGCTGCGTGCGCCATCGCTCACCGGACTGCTGGACATCGCGGCGACGGGCGCGCTCGCGGTCCTCACCATGCAGCCGGCCGACCCGACCGGCTATGGGCGGATCGTGCGCGATGCGGCCGGCCAGGTCGCCCGCATCGTCGAACACAAGGACGCCACGGCGAAGGAACGGCGCATCGGGGAGTGCAATACCGGGGTCCTGGCCGCGCCGGGCCGCCTCCTGAAGCCGTGGCTCGCGGCGCTGCGCAATGACAACGCGCAGGGCGAATATTACCTGACCGACGTCATCGGACTCGCCGCGCGGTCCGGGGTCACCGTGACGCCGGTGATGCTCGCCGATCCGATCGAAGCGCTCGGCGTCAACGACAGGGAACAACTGGCCGAGCTCGAGGCGGTGTGCCGCCGCAATGCGGCCAGGACGCTCATGCGCGCAGGCGTGACGCTGGCTGATCCTGCGCGTGTGGATGTGCGCGGTGTAGTCGAGCATGGGCAGGATGTATTTCTGGACGTCAATGTCGTCCTGGAAGGACACGTCACGCTCGGCAACAATGTGAAAATCGGTCCCGGTTGCGTCGTGCGCAACTGCCGGATCGGCGACGACACGGAATTATTCGCGCATTGCGTGCTTGAGGGCGCGACGATCGGCTGCGGCGCGCGCATCGGTCCATTCTCGCGCATCCGACCCACCACGGCGCTCGGTGACGGCGTACACATCGGCAACTTCGTCGAGATCAAGAACGCCACGCTCGGCGCGGAGTCGAAGGCCAATCACCTCTCCTACGTCGGTGATGCCGAAGTCGGTGCCGAGGTCAACGTCGGCGCCGGCACCATCGTCGCCAATTACGACGGCGCCAACAAGCACCGTACGCGCATTGCAGATCGCGCGCATACCGGCTCGAACAGTGTGCTGGTCGCGCCCATCACGGTGGGCGAGGGCGCCACGATTGCCGCTGGATCGACCGTCACGCGCGAGGTGCCGGCGCACAAACTCACGATCGCACGGGCCCGGCAGACCACGATCGACAGTTGGCAGCGGCCCGTCAAGAAGAAGTAGAAACTCGCCGCACGCCGCGCCGCGGCGCCGAGTCACGCAGCACGCGGGCTGAAAACTCAACGGGCGGATCGTGATAGAGCTGTGACGCGAGCGTCGTCGCTTGCTCGAGCATCCGCTCACCGCGCGCGTCGATGCGCTCAAGCAGCCACGATCGAGCGCTGCTGCGCATGGGCGCCTCGAGCGCTCGGACGCGCAGCGCGACGAGGTCGTGTTCGGCGCCCAGCAGATCGGAAAGACGATGTGCGGCAGCCACCAGCGGTGGCGTCTGGTGCGCGCGTACCGGCATGAGCGCCTGCAATTGGTGCCAGAGGTATTTCGTCTGCTTGCGCAGCTCGTGCAGGTTCTCGGCCGTCGGGTGCACTCGAGCCTGCACGAGCGCGGCGCGGGCCCGTGCATACACCCGTCGCAGGCCGCTCTGCAGGACCGGCCAGTCGCAGCGGATCTGCGGCCCGGCGGGCAAGTCGCGCCTGACGGTGCGGAGCGTCTTGCGGGCGCGCTTCACGGAGGACACTTCCGAGCGCAGGCGGCTGCGCGTCACGGTATGTTCCTTGCGCAGGCGCGAGCGCAGATCCGAGAGGGACCGGTGCTGCGGCAGGTTGCGCAATGTGTCGAGCAGGACTTTGCTGTCCCGCGCCGCACTGAGGTCACGGGCCGCATCCCGCAGCGCGGCGTTGCGCTGGTGGTATTCGCGCTCCCCGAGGCCCGCGCGCATCAATCGCAGCATCGCCCGCGCCCGCTTCAGATCCTTGCGCACGCCGTGGACGGCCCGATCGGACAGCGGATGCGCTCCGAGCAGCGCGATCGCATCCGCCAGGCTGTCCCGGGCCATGCGGCGCACATCCGGGAGGGGTGGGCGCGAGCTGACGTGTGGAGCACTCACCGTGCCACGCTACGCAGACGGACCCGGAGGGTCTATCCGCAATGACCGCGGTCTCGCTGGCGCGCTCCTGTGGGCGAAAAGATCAGAAAACAGGCGCGAAATTGGCGCTTTAAGGCGTCGTTCTGCTGCGAACGAGCGAGATTCATGTCCGTCGGGGTGATGATTCGGATGCGCCGGGGAACTGTGCGCGGTTCCTGCTCCCGCAGGCCGACTTGAGGCAAACTGTCCGCCCCCTGTCGAGCCCGAAGGCCTCATTCATGTGCGGAATCGTCGGTGCCATTGCCGAGCGCAACATCGTTCCGGTCCTCATCGAGGGTCTGCGCCGTCTGGAGTACCGTGGGTACGACTCCGCCGGGGTGGCGGTGATCGGCAGCGGCAAGCTCGCCCGAGTGCGCACTGTCGGCAAGGTCAAGAAACTCGAAGAGGCGCTGACGGCCGCCCCGGCGGGCGGCCCGATCGGCATTGCGCATACCCGCTGGGCGACGCATGGCGCCCCTAGTGAGCGCAACGCCCATCCGCACCTGTCGCAGGCCGGCATCGCCATCGTCCACAACGGCATCATCGAGAATCATGAAGCCCTGCGCGCAGACCTCGAGCGCCAGGGCTACCGGTTCGAGTCCGAAACGGACACCGAAGTCATCGCCCACCGCATTCACCACCACCTGCAGGACGGGCGCGAGCTGCTGGCCGCCGTGCGCGCCACCGTCGCGGAACTCCAGGGCGCATACGCCCTTGCGGTCATCAGCGAGCGGGAGCCTGATCGCCTGTTGGTCGCGCGCGCCGGCTGCCCGGTCGTCATCGGTCTGGGCGTCGAGGAAAACTTCGTGGCCTCCGATGTCGCGGCGCTTCTGCCGGTGACCCGGCGATTCATATTCCTCGAAGAGGGCGATATCGCGGAGATCCGCCGCACGTCGGTGCGGATCTTCGATCAGCACGGCCACCCGGTCGAACGGGCCGCGCGTGAGAGCGACCTCAGCGCCGATGCGGCCGAGAAGGGTCCGTACCGGCACTTCATGCTCAAGGAGATCCATGAGCAGCCGCGCGCCATCGCCGACACCCTGGCGGAGCGCGTCGCCAACGGCCGGCTGCTCGAGGCCGCATTCGGCCCGGCGGCGGCCGAGATCTTCCAGCGCACCGCGTGCGTGCACATCGTGGCCTGCGGCACGAGCTATCACGCCGCCTCAGTCGTGCGGTATTTCATCGAGCAGATCTGCCGCATTCCGTGCGCAGTCGACATCGCCAGCGAATATCGCTACCGCAATCCGCTGGTCCCTCGCGACACATTATTCGTGACCATCTCGCAGTCGGGCGAAACCGCCGATACGCTCGCCGCACTGCGACTTGCGCGTCAGTCCGGCTACCTCTCGACGCTCGCGATCTGCAACGTCCCGGAGAGCTCACTGGTGCGCGAGTCGGATCTGGTGATGCTGACGCGTGCCGGGCCGGAAATCGGTGTGGCGTCGACGAAGGCGTTCACGACGCAGCTGACGGCGCTCGCGATGCTGACCATTGCGCTGGCGCGACACCATGGCGCGGATGCCGAGCGCGAACACGGACTCGTGAACCGTCTCGTCGAACTTCCCGGCATGATCGAAAAGGTGCTCACCCTCGATCCGCTGATTCATCGGCTGGCGGAACGCTTCGCAGACAAGCACCACACGCTGTTCCTCGGTCGTGGGGCTCTGTACCCGATCGCGATGGAAGGTGCGTTGAAACTGAAGGAGATTTCCTACATTCACGCCGAGAGCTATCCGGCAGGGGAGCTCAAGCACGGTCCGCTCGCACTCGTGGATGCCGATATGCCGGTCATTGCGGTGGCGCCGAACAACGATCTGCTCGAGAAGCTGAAGTCGAACCTCATGGAAGTGCGTGCTCGCGGCGGAGAATTGATCGTCTTTGCCGACCCGGAGTCCGGTCTGCAGCCGAGCGACGGGGTGACGGTCATCGAGATGCCAAAGCACGTCACGTACTTCCAGGCGCCCGCCGTTTACACCGTTCCGCTGCAGCTCCTGGCATACCACGTGGCGATCCTGAAGGGCACGGACGTCGATCAACCGCGCAATCTTGCCAAGA
>JAPTUI010000002.1 GCA_028067895.1 Pseudomonadota bacterium
ATCGAGACTCTCCGCCGCATGGTCGAGATAGCCCGAGCGCAGCCGCATCTCGATGCGCGAGCGCTGACACTCGATCGCCAGGCAGGACGCGCCGGCCATCACCGCCGCCAGCGGCTGCGCGCCGCCCATGCCGCCGAGGCCGGCGGTGAGCAGCCAGCGTCCCTGGAGCTCCCCGCCATAATGCCGCCGTCCCATCTCGACGAAAGTCTCGTAGGTTCCCTGGACGATGCCCTGGCTGCCGATATAGATCCACGAGCCGGCGGTCATCTGCCCGTACATCATCAGGCCCTTGCGGTCGAGCTCGTTGAAGTGCTCCCAGGTCGCCCAGCGCGGCACCAGATTGGAGTTGGCGATGAGCACCCGCGGCGCATCGGCATGCGTGCTGAACACCCCGACCGGCTTGCCCGACTGAATGAGCAGTGTCTGGTCCGCCTCGAGCCGGCGCAGCGTCGCGACGATGGTGTCGTAGCTCTCCCAGTCGCGCGCGGCGCGCCCGATTCCGCCGTAGACCACGAGCTCCTGCGGCCGCTCGCCCACCGCCGGGTCCAGGTTGTTCATCAACATGCGCAGCGGCGCCTCGGTGAGCCAGCTCTTGGCCGTGAGCGTCGTGCCGGTGGGGGCGTGAATGACCCGAGTGGTGTCGAGGCGGGTCCGGAGTTTGCGATCTGCGCTCATCAAGTGACTCCCGTTGCAGAGTGGGCAAAATTCAAACAGGCGCTGAGTGCCCGCTGCAGCACCTGGCTGAGCGGCGCGGCCCGTGCCGGCTCGAACGGCGGGGGCCAGTTGTCGGCGGCGGGAACGGCCGGCTCGTTGAGGTAGCCGCGGCAGGCGAGTTCCATCTGCACGGCGTGCACGTCTCGTTCCGGACAACCGTAATGCCGCGTGGTCCAGCCGCCGACGAAGCGCCCGTCCGTGACGAGCGTGAAGCTCGGGCTCCGGCATGCCTCTTCTACCGCCCGCCGCAGCATCGGCGCACAACTCGCGCCGCGGTTCGTCCCGAGGTTCAGATGCGCCAACTCCCCCTGGAACAACCGCGGCACTCGCGAGCGGATCGAGTGAGCGTCGTAGAGCACGACGCGGCCATGCTCGGCGCGCAGCCGCTCCAGTTCTGCCGCCAGCGCCGCGTGATACGGCTCGAAATACTGCGTACGGCGCGCGGCGATGTCGGCGGCATCCGGTTCCGCCCCCTCGCGGTAGAGCGGTTCGCCGTCGAAGGTGCGGGTCGGACACAATTCGGTGCAGTTCTGACCCGGATAGAGTGAAGCGCCGGAAGGATCACGGTTCACGTCGATCACCGTGCGGCTGATCCTGGTGCGCACCGTGGTGGCGCCGAGCGCGAGTGCCATCGCGTACAGCCGATCGACGTACCAGTCGGCATCCTTGCGGGCGAGCCACGGCGAGACCAGCCGTTCGGCGATCGGCGCCGGCAACTCCGTGCCCGTGTGCGGAAAGCTGACCACGAGCGGCGCATCGCCGCGCTCGACTTCCAGCCACTCGTTCATACCGGCTCCAGTGCGGGCAGTGGAACGCCGGCCGCCCTCGGCAACGCCCGTTCGCGCACCAGTTCGGTGGCGGCTTCGAGATCGGCATGCAGATAGCGATCCTCGCCGAGCGGGGGGATGCGCGCGCGCACCGCGCTGCGCACCGCCTCGAGCGCCGCGCTCGAGCGCAGGCCGCGGTGAAAATCGCAGCCCTGTGCCGCGGTGATCAGCTCGATGCCGATGATCGCCGCGGCGTTGCGGGTCATCTGGTGCAGGCGGCGCGCCGCGTGTGCCGCCATGGATACGTGGTCTTCCTGATTGGCCGAGGTCGGAATCGAATCGACGCTGGCCGGATGGGCGCACTGCTTGTTCTCCGACACCAGCGCCGCGGCGGTCACCTGCGGCATCATTAGTCCGGAATTCAAGCCCGGGCTCGGGGTGAGGAACGCCGGCAGCCCGGAGAGCGCCGGATCGACCAGCATGGCGATGCGCCGCTCGCAGAGCGAGCCGATCTCGCACACCGCGAGCGCCATCACGTCGGCGGCGAACGCCACCGGTTCGGCATGGAAGTTTCCGCCCGAGAGGGCCTCATCGGCATCGGGGAAGATCAGCGGGTTGTCCGACACGCCGTTAGCTTCGCAGGCGAGCGTGCCGGCGGCGTGGCGCAGCAGATCGAGCGCCGCGCCCATGACCTGCGGCTGACAGCGCAGGCAGTACGGATCCTGCACGCGCGGATCGGCCGTGCGGTGCGAATCACGAATCGGCGAACCGGCCATGAGCGCACGCAGCGCCGCAGCCGTTTCGATCTGGCCGCGATGACCCCGCAGCGCATGGATGCGCGCATCGAAGGGCGTGTCGGAACCCTTGGCGGCTTCCGTGGACAATGCCCCGGTGACCAGGGCCGATTGAAACACGGTTTCGATGTCGAATAAGGCGGCGAGCGCATTGGCCGTGGAGAATTGCGTACCGTTCAGGAGCGCGAGCCCCTCCTTGGGCGCGAGCGTCAGCGGCTCGAGACCCGCCTCGTGCAGCGCTTCGGAGGCCGGCACACGCGTTCCGTCAGGCCGGCGGATCTCCCCGACACCGATCAGGACGGAGGCCAGGTGCGCCAGCGGCGCGAGATCGCCCGATGCACCGACCGACCCCTGAGCCGGAACGACCGGCAGCAGGTCGCGCTCGAGCAACGCGCAGAGCTGCCGGACCGTCTCGGGGCGCACCCCGGAGGCGCCCTGTGCGACGTTGGCAATCTTCAGCGCCAACATCAGCCGCGTGACGGGAGCGGGCATGATCTCGCCCACCCCGGCGCAGTGCGACAGGACGATATTGCGCTGCAGGCGGGCCAGATCGGCCGCCTCGATACGCACGCTGGCGAGCTTGCCGAATCCGGTGTTGATGCCGTACACCGGCTCGCCGCGCGCCACGATGCGCGTGACGGCCTCTGCGCCGCGCGCGATCCCGGCATAACAGCGCTCATCGAGCGCAACGGGGTGGCCGCGGTAAATCGCAGCCCAATCGGCCAGCGGGACCCGGCCGGGTGTCATCATGATGGAACTCAATGGCCCCTCCAAATGCGGGCATACAGGGGATTGCGGCCGATCCAGTAGACGAGTTCGGCTGCGCGCGTCGCATTCCAGATGGCCAGGTCCGCGGACTTGCCGGGCTCGAGCGTCCCGATGTCGTGCTGGCGCCCGAGGGCGAACGCCGCCTCGCGGGTCACGGCCGCCAGCGTCTCCTCGACGGTCAGAGCGAACTGGATCGCGCCGAGATTCATGGCCGTGAGGATCGAGAGCAGCGGCGAGGTTCCAGGATTGCAATCGGTCGCGAGCGCGATGCGCACGCCGTGCCGGCGCAGCGTCTGAACCGGCGGGCGCTGCTGCTCGCGCAGACAATAAAACGCCCCTGGCAGCAGCACCGCCACGGTGCCGGCCTGCGCCATCGCCGCGACGCCCGCGTCATTCGTCCATTCCAGATGATCGGCCGACAGAGCACCGAATTGCGCCGCCAGCGAGGCGCCGCCGCCATCGGACAGCTGGTCGGCGTGCAGCTTCACCGGCAAGCCGTGATGGCGAGCTGCCGTGAACACTTCGCGCAGCTCCTCGGGGCTGAAGGCGATGCGCTCACAGAAGCCATCGACGGCATCAGCCAAGCCTTCGGCTGCCGCCCGGGGAATCATTTCCTCGCGAATGCTGCGCAGGTACGCGCTGCGGTCCATGTCCGGCGGTACGGCGTGGGCGGCGAGTAGCGTAGTGACGATCCCGAGCGGCAACTTGCGCCCCAGCGCGCGTGCCACACGCAACATGCGCAGTTCGTGCGATAACTCCAGGCCGTACCCGGACTTGATCTCGACCGTGGTGACGCCCTCGCCCATCAGCACGCGCAGCCGCTCCGCAGCCGCACTCAGCAGGGTCTGCTCCGGGGCCGCGCGAGTGGCGCGCACGGTGGCGAGAATGCCGCCACCGGCACGGGCAATGCTCTGGTAGTCGGCCCCGGCGAGGCGCATCTCGAATTCCGCACTGCGCTCACCGCCGAACACGAGATGCGTGTGGCAGTCGATCAGACCCGGGGTGACCAGGCGACCGTCGAGATCGACTTCCTCGCGCGCATGAGCGCCGGCGGGCAGCTCCGCGGCGGGCCCTGCAAACACGATCCGCCCGTCCGCGACGCCGAGCGCGCCGCGCTCGATCAGACCGATGCCCGGCAGCCGCGGCGAGAGAGTCGCCAGGGTCGCGCCGCGCCACAAACGATCGAATTGCACTGCCGGGGCCTTTTCATTTGCGGAGCCAAATTCTAATATGCCTAGACATATCGCGAAACCCCCCGCGGGCACGGGCTGACCGAGCGCAGCATGAACCGGACATTCTTCTTCGACACCGCATGGCTGCCGGCCGGGTGGCGGCGCAAGGTGCGGGTGACGGTGCGCGGCGGCCTGATATGCGAAGTAGCGTGCGGCGCCGCCGCCGCCCCGCAGGATGTGCAGCTCGCGCTCGCCCTGCCGGGCGTTCCGAACCTGCACAGTCACGCCTTCCAGCGCGCCATGGCCGGCCTCGCCGAGCGACGCGGACCGAGCGGCACGGATGACTTCTGGTCCTGGCGCGAGGTGATGTACCGCTTTCTCGAGCGCATCGACCCTGATGACCTCGAGATCATCGCCGCCTACACCTACGCGGACCTGCTCGAGGCGGGTTTCACCACGGTCGGGGAGTTTCACTACCTGCACCGCGATCCGCATGGCGTGCTGTATCAGGACCCGGCGGAGCTCGCGCTGCGCCACGCGGCCGCAGCCGACACCACCGGCATCGGACTGACGCTCCTGCCGGTGTTCTACGAGTCGAGTCAGTTCGGCGGGGCCGCGCCCACCGCGGGCCAGCGGCGGTTCATTACCGACCTGGAAGAGTTCGAGCGCATCAGCGCGCGGATCCGCGCGGCCGTTCCCGTGAGCGACGCCCGCAACGTCGGCATCGCGCCGCACTCGCTGCGGGCGGTGACCGCTGCGCACCTGGCGCGGCTGCTCGCCGGCCACCCGCACGGCCCGGTGCACATACACGCCGCGGAGCAGATGAAGGAAGTGGAAGACTGCGTGGCGTTCACGGGCATGCGCCCGGTGGAGTGGCTGCTGCGGCACGCCCACGTCGATGCGCGCTGGTGCCTGGTCCATGCCACCCATCTGACCGATCGGGAGATCCGCGAACTGGCGGGCAGCGGCGCGGTGGCCGGCCTGTGTCCGGTCACCGAGGCCAATCTCGGCGATGGCATTTTCCCCTCGGTTGCGTATGCGCACGCGGCGGGCCGGTGGGGAGTCGGTACCGACTCGCACATCCGGCTCGATGCGGCCGGAGAGCTGCGTCAGCTGGAGTACGCACAGCGGCTGACACGCCGGGCGCGCAACGTACTGGCGCATGCCGATCAACCCTCGAGCGGTGCGAGCCTGCTCGCGGAGGCGTTGCGCGGCGGGGCCCAGGCGCTCGCGTTGCCCGTAGGCGCCATTGCCTCAGGCTGCCGCGCCGACTTCATCGGCCTGGATGCGCAGCATCCAGATCTGAGCGGGCGCACCGCGGACTCTGCGATCGACACCTGGGTGTTTGCCTCAGGGCGCTCCCTAATCAAGGATGTGATCGCGGGCGGCGAACACGTCGTAGAAGGCGGCCGACACAGAGACCGCGATCGGATCAACGCCGCCTATCGCCGCACAGTGAGCCGGCTGCTGCAGACGGCATGATATGAAAGGCGGCGCTGCTTCCCCCCCGGCACGCACCGGTACCGTGCCCCGCTCCCGCGAGATCTACGAAGCGCTGCGGCAGAAGATCGTGTCCGGCGAATGGCCTGCGGGCCACCGGCTGCCGTCCGAGCATGAATTGGCGCGGGCGTTCGGTTGCGCGCGCATGACCATCGGCAAGGCGCTCGGCGCGCTGGCCGAGCAGCGGCTGGTCACGCGCCGCCGCCGCGCCGGCACCACCGTGAACCTGCCGCGCCCGCAGGAATCGGTCCTGGAGATCCACGACATCGAAGCGGAGCTGCTGGCCGCCGGCGTGCGCTATACCTACGAGTCGCTCGAGCGGCGCATCCGCCGCGCCACGACCGAGGACGCAGGGGCTCTGGGCGTGCCGCCCGGCACCCCGGTCTTGGCACTGACCGGTCTGCATCGCGCCTCCGGCCGACCCCATGCCCTCGAGGAGCGGCTGATCAACCTGCAGGCGGTCCCCGAGGCACGGACCGAGCGGTTCACCGCCATCTCGCCCGGTCGCTGGCTCCTGCAGCGCATTCCGTGGACGGAAGCCGAGCACCAGATCGGAGCCCTCAACGCCGATGCGGACATCGCACGACGGCTTGCGATCCGCCGCAACACGGCATGCCTGGCCATCGAGCGCAATACCTGGCGCGATGAGCAGCGCATCACCCACGTCAGGGTCATCTACCCCTGCGAACAGCACCGGCTGGTTGCACGCTTCCGTTATCGGCCGCTTTGACGTCAGCCACGGCAGCGCAATCGGCCGCCCGATCTGCTCGGGGTCGCACGTCGCAGGGCATGGACGGCGAGTCGAGCCGCGCCACCGCGCACTTCGGAACTAGTGGACTGTAACATATAAAAAGAGAGTATGATCGTGGCCATGAGCACGATCACCCTGTCGGATGTCGAACGCATGGAACTGAGTCGCCGAGCCAGCAGCCGCGCCGGTCG
>JAPTUI010000159.1 GCA_028067895.1 Pseudomonadota bacterium
GGCCACGAGGACAGATATGGGCGCGGATGCAGTGGGCGCGCCGGTGTTGAGCGACGACCCGACGCTAACCGAGGCGGCGACTGCGATCGCCACGGGTGCGGTTACCAGCGAACGGCTCGTACAGGCTGCTCTCGACTCTATCGCCAGCGTTAATGCGCGCACCGGCTGGTTCGTGCGCGTGGAAGCGGAACGGGCGCTGGCGCAAGCGCGCGAATGCGACCGCCGGCGCGCCGCCGGGGAGCGGCTTGGAGCGCTGCACGGCGTGCCGCTCGCGCATAAGGATATGTTCGCCCGTGCCGGCGCGCCGATGGAATGCGGCAGCCCGATCCTGCGCGGCCATCGGCCGGCTCACACCGCGACCGTGCTCGCGCGGCTGGAGGCGGCGGGTGCGGTCACGCTCGGGGCGCTGCACATGGCGGAGTTCGCGCTCAGCCCGGTCGGTGATAATGCCCATCTTGGTGCGAGGCCCAATCCGTGGAACGCAGCGCATGTCACTGGCGGCTCGTCCAGTGGCAGCGGCGCGGCCGTTGCGGCCCGCCAGGTCTTCGCTGCCTTGGGTTCGGATACTGGCGGTTCGGTACGGCTACCGGCTGCGTGCTGTGGGGTGACCGGGCTGAAGCCGTCGCTAGGTAAGGTGCCGATGGATGGTGTGATGCCGCTCGCATCCAGCCTCGACTGCGCCGGGTTCCTCGCCCGGAGCGCGGGCGATTGTGGGCAGCTGCTAGCGGTCGTAACCGGCGAAGAAGATCGCGCGCACGAGAGCTGGCGTGTCGCGGTCCCGGCGCCGGAGGCTTTGGCGCCGGCGACAGACGAGGTGCGGACGACCGTCGCCGCGGCCGCAGCGACATTGCGCGAAGCAGGTTGCCGCTTGCTCGCGGTGCCGGTGCCAGATTTCGCATTGGCTGGGCGTATCGCCGCGCTCGTGCTCGGTGTCGAGGCTGCGGCCGAGCATGGGCGTTGGCTTGCGTCACGGCGGGCGGAGTATGGGGTGCTCACCCATCGCCGGATCAGTCGCGGCCTGACCTATAGCGCTGACGATTATGCCGAGGCGCTGCGCGTGCGCGCGCGGCTGCGGCAGGAATTTCTACACACTTATTTCGCCGTTGCCGATGCCCTGTTGTTGCCGACCCTACCTGAGCCAGCGCCAACCATCGCTGAGGCAACCGAGGGTACGCCAGAAGATGTGGAGGCGCGTATCGGTGATTTTGCCTATTGGACGCGGGCAATCAATCTGTTCGGTCTGCCGGCCCTGGCGTTGCCGGCGGGGTTCACTTCGGGTGGATTGCCGATGGGTGTGCAGTTGGTCGGTCCGCCGGATAGCGACGCGGCGTTGTGCCGGCTTGGGACGCGGTTCCAGTCGGTAAGCGATTGGCACCGTTGCCGGCCGCCGAGCCCGGTGGCTTAGGTAAATGATGCAGAGAGGCATTGTAAACGGGCGACGTTCTGCGGTCGTCAGATCGTGAAGGAGTGATAATGATCCGTATTGGTGTTGACGTTGGCGGTACATTTACTGACATCGTACTTGAACGCGGGCGCCCAGAAGGTGGCCAGCAGATCATAGTGCATAAACTCCCGAGCACGCCAGACGATCAATCGGACGCGGTGGTACGCGGCGTGGTCGACGTATGCCGGATGGCGGGCGTAGCGCCGGGTGAGGTGGATTTCCTGTTCCATGGGACCACGGTCGCGACCAACATGGTCATCGAGCGCAAGGGCGCCGAGGTCGGCATGATCACGACGCGGGGCTTTCGCGACATCTTGCATATGGCACGTCATAAGCGGCCGCATAATTTCTCTTTGCAATTCGACGTGCCCTGGCAATCGAAGCCGCTCGTCAAGCGTCGCAACCGCATCGCCGTCACCGAACGCATTTTGCCACCGAACGGCGCCGTCGCGGTGCCGCTAGCCGTCGACGAAGTCGAGCGCGCCGCGGAACTCTTCGCCAAGCGCGGGTTAGAAGCCGTTATCGTCGGCTTCCTGTTCAGCTTTCTCAATGACGACCACGAACGCCGCGCCGCCGACATCGTGCGCCGTGTGATGCCGGACGCCTATGTCTGCACTTCGTCGGAAGTGGTGAACGTGATGCGCGAATATGAGCGGTTCTCGTCCTGCGCAATGAACGCCTATATCGGGCCGCACACCGCCGCCTACCTTCGCCATCTGGAGCGACGATTGGCCGAGGCCGGGGTGCGCGCGCCGGTGCGCATGATGCAGTCGAACGGCGGCATCTCAACGATTGCGAATGCGGCCGCGCGGCCGATTGGCCTCCTGCTTTCCGGTCCCGCCGGCGGCGTGATCGGCGGACGCTGGACCGGTGACGCATGTCGCGAGCCGAATGTCATCACGATTGATATCGGCGGCACCTCGGCCGATATCAGCGTGGTGCAGAACGGAGAGCTGCGCGTCAAGAACCCGCGTGATACCGAGGTCGCGCACTTACCTGTTCTTGTACCGATGATTGACATCGATGCGATTGGCGCAGGTGGTGGTTCCATCGCTTATATCGACCCGCTCGGCGCGTTTCGCGTCGGCCCGCGCTCGGCCGGCGCCGATCCAGGCCCCGCCTGCTACGGCCGCGGCGGCACCGAGCCGACGGTCACCGACGCGCAGGTGGTGCTGGGGCGGCTCGATTCAGAGCAGTTCCTCGGCGGCGACCTCAAGATCGACCGCGCGCTCGCCGAACGGGCGGTTGCAACGCATATCGCGGACAAGCTCGGCATGAGCCCGGTCGATGCGGCGCTCGGTATCTTGAAGATCGTCAATAACAACATGGCGCTCGCGATCAACGCCAACTCGGTGGCGAAAGGCATCGATCCGCGCGATTTCACTCTGACTGCTTTCGGCGGCGCCGGGCCTTTGCATGCAGTTGCTCTTGCAGAGATGATTCATGCGAAAGATGTTATCTCGCCTTTGCATCCCGGCATCACAGCGGCGATGGGGCTCCTGGTAACTGAGCTCCGTTATGAATATACGCGGTCGGTGTTGATCGTTCTGTCCGAGGCCTCGGAAGCCGATTTTGTTCTTTTGAACAGTGAACTTGCCGCGCTAGAAGCCGAAGCGCAGGCACAGTTAACCGCGGACGGTATTCCGCTGGAGCGCCAGCGATTCACCCGTATCGCCGAGTGCCGCTATGTCGGCCAAGGGTTCGAACTGCGCGCCGAGCTGCCGCGCGACCCGCTTTCGGCCGCCAATATTACTGGCGCGATCAGAAATTTCTACGATGCACACAAGAAAGTTTACGGGCATGCCTTCGACGATCAGAAGATCGAGGTTATCACGCTACGTATTATCGCGACTGCGGCGGTCGAACCGTTGCGTCTGCCCCAGCTGCCGCATGGCGGACGTACTGATCCTGAGGAAGCGCGTATCTATGCGCGTGACACCGTCTTTGATGACGGTCACGTTATTTCAACGCCGCGTTATCAGCGGGCGAAGCTTCTAGAAGGAGATATCGTCACCGGACCGGCGATGATAGTGCAGCACAATTCAACCACGTTGCTGCCACCCGGCTACCGCGCCAAGGTGCTGTCGTATGGCGACTTGCACATCACCCGACTTTGAGAGGAGAGTTTAACCCATGAGCCAGGATGTCGATCCAATTACCTTGCAGGTCGTCGCGGGCGCGCTGCACTCGATTGCCGAGCAAATGGGCAACGTGCTCTACCGCATGTCCTATTCCTCGATCATCCGCGAGAGCCAGGATCTCGGGGCCGGCCTATTCGATACGAAATTCCAGACGCTGTGCGAGTCTGATTCGACCCCGATGCATATCGGCTCTCTCCCGGGCTACCTGCAGGGCATCGAGAAGACCATACCGCTTGCGGCCTGGCAGCCCGGGGATTGCGTGATTCATAATCACCCTTATTTCGGCGCCAGCCATTCGCCGGACATAGCCGTCGTCATGCCGGTGTTTTTCGAGGGCGATCTGGTTGGGTTTTCGGCAAATACCGCGCACCATGTCGATATCGGTGCGGCAACGCCAGGTCTGATCATCGACGTCCCCGACATGTTTGCCGAGGGCATGCTGCTCAATGGCTTGAAGCTCTACGAGGCGGGACGGCGTAATGAGGTGCTGTGGAAGTTCATTCGCGACAACACCCGAGTCCCCGCTTTGGTGATGGGCGACCTCGAAGCTCAGATCGCCTCGGCCGAGCTTGGCGTGCGACGATTTCAGGAGCTGCTGGCGAAATACGGTAAGTCAACGGTGCTGCAGAGCTGCGCGCAATTGATGGATTATTCCGAGGCTGCACTCCGCCGCGCAATCCGCCGGATTCCGGACGGGGACTATTTTGCCGAAGGTTTTCTCGACGATGACGGACGCAACCGCGGCAAGACGCTGCCGATCAAGGTTGCGGTACGAGTGCGGGGCGACGGGGTGGAAGTGGATCTTACCGGTTCCTCGGCACAGGTTCCAACGGCTTTCAACGTACCGTTTGAGGGATCTACCAAGGTTGCCTGCTATTTCGCGTTCCGCGCGATTTTGCTTGACACCTTCACGTTGGCGGATCCGATCCCCGCCAACGAGGGATCGTTTCGCCCGATTAAGGTCACGGCGCCACATGGTTCGATATTCAATCCGATCGCCCCGGTTGCCGCGGAGGCCAGGTTCTCGCAGATTCAGCGTGTTTGCGACCTAATCATCA
Source organism: Pseudomonadota bacterium (assembly GCA_028067895.1). Taxonomy (GTDB): domain Bacteria; phylum Pseudomonadota; class Gammaproteobacteria; order Steroidobacterales; family Steroidobacteraceae; genus 13-2-20CM-66-19. Next base: position 4,644 of record JAPTUI010000159.1, read on the forward strand.
AGGCGCTGGCGCCGGTGGTGCCGGATAAGGTGACGGCGGGCAATGCCGCGACGCTGTCGTTTGCCGCCTACTCGGGCGTGCGGCCTAACGGCGATTACTGGGTATTTCTCGAGGTGAACGAAGCCGCAATGGGGGGGCGGCCGCATTCGGACGGGCCGGACACGGTCGAGGAATTGATGCGCAACACGCGCAATAATCCGCTCGAGGATCTTGGCATGCACCTGCCTTTAATCTGCGATCGCTACGAAGTGCGCGACGACGTCTTTCCGGGGGCCGGAAAGTTTCGTGGCGGGCAGGGGGTCGTGAAGGCACAGCGTTTCCTCACGCCAGGGTTCGTCACTCACGAGGCCGACCGCCACGAGGATGCGCCCTGGGGCATCTTCGGCGGTCTGGCCGGGGCCGGCGGCAAAGTGGAGATCCACAATGTCGCGCGACCACAGGAGGTTTCGGCCCAATACGCGAAGTTTTCTGGCCTGCGGGTGGAGCCCGGCGATGTCGTCACCTACTACTCCCCAGTCGGCGGCGGCTATGGTGACCCACTGGAGCGCGACCCTGCCAAAGTGCTCGATGACGTGCTTGATGATTTCATATCCGTCAAACATGCCGAGGAGGTTTATGGCGTCGTGTTCGATGTTGTCGATGATGGCTATGGATATGCCGTCAATGGCGCTGGAACGAGCGCTCGCCGGGCGGCAATTCGCGCCGCGCGTGGCTAAAGCTGCGGTGCGCGCGTGACTTCGGCGCCGTCCGTCCCATACGTTCAGACAGTTGGACGGCCGAGGCTGCGCGTGCTCGGCACCGCTGTGACGCTGATCGAGCCTTTGCGTCGGCAAGCGGAACGCGACCTTGGCATTACGCTCGATTTCGAGGTGCTCGACGGCGTGACCGCGCAGCGGCGGGCGGCCTTGCAGCCAAGCAGCTATGACATTTATGACCAGTGGTTCCACAATGTAGCAGTTGTTTGGCCGTCCGGAGCACTGCAGCCGATCCGCATCGCTCGAATCCCGCTCTGGGAGCGATTGGTGCGGGAGAACCAAGCGCTCGGTGTTCGCAGCCGACTGTGCAGTTCGGCGGATGCACCGCAGGAAAACCTCTACGTGCAGGCCAATCTGCGTTTGAGTGGCCAGCCGACAGAGCGGATCAGCGCCGTTCCCACCGTGTTCAACGTGGACGCTTTCGGCTATCTACCTGATGCGATGCCGCCCGAGGTCCTGGCTGATGGCGAGAGTTGGAGATGGCTCCTCGACGATCGTTTGCGCGGCCGGGTGGCGCTCATCGCCGACCCGACGATCGGCAGCGCCGACGCTGCCTTGGCGGCGCATGCACTTGGTCTTGTGCGTTTCGCGGATCTTGGGAGACCGTGCATCGAAGAGATCGATCAACTCGCGCGGATATTGATCCGGCGACGGCGATCTGGTCATTTCGCGGCGCTTTGGCGATCGATCGAGGAGGCGAAACAACTCATGGCGGAAGGGGCCGCGGCGATCGAGAGCATGTGGTCGCCGACATTTTGCGACCTGCGGGCTCAGGGGATTGCGGTCAATTATGCCCGCCCGTGCGAAGGATATCGGGCCTGGCATGGTTGTGTCGGCCTCTCCAGCCATCTGCGCGGGCGACCGTTGGACGCCGCCTACGAATTCATCAACTGGTGGTTGTCCGGCTGGGCGGGGGCACTGATGGCCCGACAAGGGTATTATTTTGCCATTCCAAGCATGGTTCAGGCGAAGATTTCTGCAGCCGAATGGGGCTACTGGTATCAGGGCGAGCCAGCAAAGACCGATCTGACGGATCCTTACGGACGTATTTCGGTGCATGCCGGTGCAACGCGAGATGGTGGCGCGCAGTGGCAGCGTCTCTCGCATATCGCTCTCTGGAGCACAACAGTGCCGGAGCACAATTATCTGGTGCGTCGCTGGAGCCAGTTTTTGGCGGCGGGTTCTTCTACGGCTCGGTCGGCGCGAGGAAAGAGGGCAGTGGCGGAATGGGAATGACCGACAGCACCATCA